>JAVXBC010000234.1:0-1557 GCA_036660195.1 Acinetobacter sp. | reverse complement strand
CTGTTTGCAGATGAATTCGTAGGGAGTCAGGCCCCTGAGTGTTTTGAGTCTGCGGCCGAAGTTGTATGCAGCAATAAAATCAGCAAGGTGAATGCATAGCTGAGTGTGATCGTCGTAATGGAACCGTTTGACAGTAGCTTCTTTAATCGTTCGGTTCATCCGCTCGACCTGTCCATTGGTCCATGGATGCTTAACCTTGGTAAGACGATGTTCAATGCCACATTCAGTACAAACCCGATCAAAGATGTGCTCAGAGGCGTAGCGATCACAGGTGCGGTTCGTGAACTGGATGCCGTTATCTGTTAGCACCGTATGGATTCTATAGGGCACAGCCTTAACCAGATTGCGCAGGAACTCCGCGGCTGCCATCTTACTGGCTTTAGTATGCAATTCAGTGAACGCGAACTTGGAAGTGCGATCAATGGCAACGAAGAGATAAAGCTTACCCTGTGCTGTTTGCATCTCAGCGATGTCGATATGAAAGTAACCAATGGGGTAGCTCTTGAAGCGCTTCCTGACAGGGCGATCACCTTGTACCTCAGGCAGTCGTGAAATACCATGCCGCTGCAAGCAGCGGTGTAACGACGAGCGTGTCAGATAAGGAATACTCGGCTGCAATGCATAAAGACAATCGTCTAGCGGCAACAAAGTGCGTTTTCGAAAAGCAACAATTGCCGCCTCATCTTCAGGCGATAACACGCTTGAGCGAGGATTCTTTGGCCCGGTTGTAAGATCATCTACTGAAGTACGTTTCTTCCATTTTGCGACGGTCTTTTGATTGATGCCGTAACGCTTGGCTAGCGTTCTTAAGCTCTCTTGACTATTTTGTATTGCTCGACGCACTGCCTGTGTCGTTGTGGCGCTGCTGTGTAGAACTTGTCCCATAGTGCTTCCTTCCATTTATCTGAGAATATTGCACCATTAAAATCTGGGACTAAACACCTAATGTTGTGTTTGAATAAAAATATATTCCCAAATAAATTTTAATTAGAATTTCTTATTGACATCACCAACGTTGAGAAGGATGACTTATAAATACTTACGCTTTAAATAAATACAAATTAAACTTGCAACTGACTGATTTTAAAAATTTTGTACAAATTTTAACCCAAAAATAAATACAGCAAAATCATATAATTAGTTATTTATGTAACAAAACCTGAGAAAACTAGAAAGTGAAGGCACAAATTTTATGGAGATTGTTGAAAAACTCAGATGCGAAAAAGCCATTCAGCTCCTGAAAAATCCCAATTTATCCCTCGAAAATATTATGGATCATCTCGGTTATAGCAATACTAAAAACGTCTCTCGGGCATTCAAACATTTAACATCGACTACAGCTCGACGTTATGACACCTAAACGCAAATATTATAATCATGGAAAATAAAAAAACTTACTGATGAATAGTCTAATCACCAGTAAGGAAAAAATGATATTTTCCCACAATGGCTCATTATTTATGGGCTGCTGTAGATGACTGAACTTGCGAAGCATTCTGTTTTTGTTGTGATGGCATATAATCAGGCTGATGAGATACAGCAAGGAAGAAGAAACCT
>JAVXBC010000233.1:0-1786 GCA_036660195.1 Acinetobacter sp. | reverse complement strand
ACATTGGAACGAATGGCATGGGTCGATAATTTCTTCAAATCATTTTTAAGTTCGGTTTGCATCAACATTTCAACTGATGGGCGTACTCGATTCACAATTGACATTAAGTTAGACGATGCGGGTTGTTCAGGATGCATCAAGGTATCAATGGTCGCTTGAATTGCCCCACAATGGCTATGCCCCAATACTACTACAACAGCGCAATCATAACGCTCTGCGGCAAACTCTACGCTGCCCACTTGCGACGGTGCGACCACATTACCCGCAACACGTATCACAAATAAATCACCCAAACCCTGATCAAACACCATTTCCGCAGGCACACGCGAATCTGAACAGCCTAATACGATTGCAAAAGGATTTTGCTCACCTGCCAATAATGCACGCTCTTGATGGGTCAGATGATTTTGTTGCGACACTTCGCCTTTCACAAAACGAGCATTACCAACCTTTAAACGTTCTAGAGCTTCTTGCGCAGTGAGCATGGGTGCATCCAATCTCTGATTAACATAAGCAAGCAGTTTAATGTGATGCTGTTTGAAAGTCACTGATAAAAATAAAGATATGTAATTACATTAAATACACAATTCAAATTTAACTGCTTTAAAAGAGTGATTTCATTGGCAAGAATTCCAATCACATTGTAAATTAAGCAAATGACACTGGTCACAACTTCAACAATAATCTAATGGTTTTCAAAAATACATCAAGGATAGAACAACGATGAATATTCAATTCCCTCAACCTTTCAAAAAAGCACTAAGTACTGCTTTAATTTCATGTGTTTTGGCAACAGCGGGACTTACTACCGTACACGCCGCTGAAATTGAAATGAGCTTCCAGAACTTATTGCAACAAGAACGCGGTTGGGCTGGTTTACAAAGCAAAACATTGAAAGTCGGCGATATCACTTGGTCGTACAGCGAAGGTGGTCAAGCAGGTAAGCCTATTTTAATTATGATTCATGGTTTGGCTGGCAGCCGTGACAACTGGAATCGCGTAGCACATGCGCTTACTGCAAATTACCATGTCGTTATTCCAGATATGCCAGGAAGCGGCGGCACAGTTGTTGCTAACGATTTTGATTATTCAATTCCAAACGTGACTGAAAAATTACGTCGTTTTGTTGAAGCTGCTAACATCACAGGCCCAGCACATATTGCAGGTCATTCGCTTGGTGGTTCAGTTGCAATGTTATACGCTGGTCAGTATCCACTAGAAACCAAAAGCTTATTCCTGATCGATGCTGCGGGTGTTTTCCGTGCTGCGAACACACCTTATCTTAAAGATCCTAACCATATTAAAAATATGATTGTGAGTAAGAAAGGTGATTTTAATTTCTTAATGCAACAAGCAATGGCAACACCACCGTTTATTCCAAAAGAAATTGCCCAAGCACAAGAAAAAATGATGATCGATCAAGTGGATCAAACTCGTAAAGTCATCGATCAAATTATTGCAATGAATAAAATGTTCACGCCAGATTCTTTTGCTTTACTCGCAAAATCAATTGACGCACCTACCCTAATTTTATGGGGTAAACAAGACAAAATCATCAATGTAGAAGTGGCTGCTGAATTAAAATCGCTACTTAAAAACTCTCAAACACCTATTATTTTAGATGGTGTTGGTCACACGCCAATTTTGGAAGCCGACCAACTGGTGGTACAGCAATATCTGCCATTTTTAAATAAAGTGCAGTCGCAAAAAACCACCACGCCTTAAATTTAAAGGGTCTTAGGAAGTTAAGCACAATATAAAGTGTGGTAACTTACTGAGATGAAAA
>JAVXBC010000232.1:0-2049 GCA_036660195.1 Acinetobacter sp. | reverse complement strand
TTCAGGAATCGCAGAAACTTTATCGCCATGGCTCATCCAAACATTCAGTTTGTTGTCGCCATCATCCAAGTTACCTAACAAAGCATCTCTAACGAGAACATCGACTGCCGCATAGCCAAATTCATGTACTGTGCCTGGCTCAACTTTACCGCCCAATTGCTCAGACATGGTTTGTAAGCCATAGCAAATACCTAAAACAGGAATGCCTAACTCAAATACCACTTGTGGCGCACGTGGGCTGCCTTCTTCATGTACGCTTTCTGGGCCACCTGACAAAATGATGCCATTCGGATTAAAGGCACGAATATCTTGCTCAGACATATCGTAAGCATACATTTCAGAATAGACACCTGCTTCACGCACACGACGTGCAATCAGTTGGCTATATTGCGAGCCGAAATCCAAAATAAGGATACGATCTTCAGTAATTTGAGTATTGGTCGTCATAGCGCATCAAAAAGCAATGAATTAAGCGCCATATTCTAACATTTATCGAACTTTGGCGCACCGCAATTCATCATCTATCTGATTTTTTAGTTTTAGTTATTAATAAGTACTGACATTTAAATTATAGTAATTAAATAACGCTTTTAAAAAGCCAACTGAATCGAAAATTCTTGGTCATTCTGGTCTACACAAAACAAAAATTGGTGCTAAGATGGCAGTTGAATAACGCAGGATGATGGATATGAATTAAGGTATTTTCTTAATTTTTATTTTCACGCCAAAGCATTTTCCTTAAACAAGGAAAGCATACAAAGGTCACTTAAAAACCTCAAGATATTGACGTATTCGCAATGTCCTAAAATATTTCACTTTTCACTAAAGTTTGCATAATAAGCAACAGTTAGGACTTGAAGGATCAATACAATAATGTTTCAGGAAATGATTGCAGATTTTCAGCAAAATTTCTGGTTATATATTTCTATTCCATTCATCAGTGGATTTATCGGCTATGTAACCAAAATCATTGCAATTCAAATGATGTTCGCACCACTTGAATTTAAGGGATTACGGTTGTTAGGCCTCCCTTTGGGCTGGCAAGGTATTGTGCCGCGTAAAGCCGAAAAAATGGCCACCATTGCTGTGGAATTAATGACGTCAAAGTTAATTAAACCAGAAGAAATTTTTGCACGACTTGACCCAAAACGCATTGCGAAAGAAATTGAAAAACCCCTCATGATTGCTGCGGAAGACATTACCCGCGAAGTGGCGCAGCAGTATCAACCAGGTTTATGGGAAGGCATGCCAGAGTTTGCCCGACAGCGTTTAATTAAACGGGTTCAAGCCAAAGCACCTGAAATTGTTGAACATATCATGAGTGAAGTGCAGCAAAACGTTGTCAAATATTTTGACATTAAGCACATGGTGGTCAGCAACCTACTCAAAGACAAACGCCTGCTGAACGAAATTTTCAAAAAAGTCGGTAAACAAGAATTTAAATTTTTTAGTAATGTCGGCTTTGTTTTCGGCTTCGGTATCGGTGTGATTCAAATGCTGTGCTGGATCGTGACGCAAGGAAAATATCCTTGGATGCTGCCAGTATTTGGTGGATTTGTCGGATTTTTCAGCGATTGGATGGCATTACAAATGATGTTTAGGCCGTTATACCCGAAGAAAATTTTGGGTTATACATGGCAAGGACTATTTATTAAACGCCAAAAAGAAGTGGCAGCAGATTATGCAGCATTGATCTCGAAACAATTACTCACTTCTCGCAACATGATGGAAGAGTTATTTACGGGAAGCAACGCTGATAAAGTGATCGAATTGGTCAGCCGCCACGTCAAACAAGAAATTGATTTACAAGCAGGCATTGTACGCCCCTTAGTCGTCTATGCAATTGGCGGTGAAAAATATCAAAACTTAAAAGCTGAAGTGGCTGAGCGTATTTTAAAACAGCTTCCAGACACCATGCGTTATGTCGAATCCTACGCAGAAGATGCAATGGATGTTCGTAAAACGCTGGTAGAAAGAATGCAACGTTTAAGCCCAGAAGAATTTGAAGGCATGCTCCGCCCTGCATTTAAAGAAGATGAATGGTCATTG
>JAVXBC010000231.1:0-2103 GCA_036660195.1 Acinetobacter sp. | reverse complement strand
TTTGATTTTACTACTTCGCTATTTTTTAAGCTAAAAGTGTCAACACACCCTAATTATTAAAAAACAAATGCCTCACACATGAGCACATTGAAATTACTTAATTCACGGCACCAAGTACAGGTATCAACTTCGGTCCAGCCATTCTCGCTTTGCTAATGATATCCACCAGCTCATAATAAGTCAGTTCAAACTTATCATCACTATCAAAAACATAAACCATGTTCTTGCCTTCATGTTCTTGCGGAGTAGGTGGTACAAATCGTTTCGGGATTAGGAGTTGAGTAATTTGTTCGTCAGTTAATTTAAATAAGTGCATGTTTTTATCCTACTCTAGGTAAGTCAGACCATTTTGTTAAATACGATGGTGATCTAAGGTTTTGATTCATGTGCCATGAGGCT
Source organism: Acinetobacter sp. (assembly GCA_036660195.1). Lineage (GTDB taxonomy): Bacteria > Pseudomonadota > Gammaproteobacteria > Pseudomonadales > Moraxellaceae > Acinetobacter. The sequence continues at coordinate 1,704 of JAVXBC010000231.1, read as the reverse complement.
TCTTGATTGTTGGCAATGCCTAGCGTAACGAGATTCTTCCCAAACCGTTCACTGATGGCTTCAATAACATCTGAAAGTTTTTCGCGCTCTTGCTTATGCGAATAGTCCGTGAATAGATCAGGCACAAATTTGGATTTATCCTTAATTTCTAAAAGTACGATTCCTGCCTTTTTATACTTAAAACCCTTCTTAAATATCTGATCGATACCTTTCATTGCAGCCTTGGTGATAAGTAACCAGTCGTCTGTATGCTCATGCATCTGAACTACGGTGTATGGAGTGTAACGCTCAGTCTTATCAAATCGACTGGTTTGAATATAAACCCCAATCATCTTGCATATTGAGCCATCATCACGCATTCGCTTTACTGCTCTGGCTACATAGAATCGCACCGAAGCCTTTATATCATCCACTTCATACACAGGGCTGCCATATGAGCGGCTGCTGATAATCTGCTTTTTGGCTACTGCATCATCAGTCAGGTCGATACAAGACAAACCCTGTAACTCAAGTACTGTCTTTTCCATGACGATGCTGAATTGCTTTTTAATTTCTTTAGGATTGGCGTTAATCAGATCTAGAACAGTCTGGATACCCATAGCATTGAGTTTCTTGCAGTTCTGCCTGCCGACTCCCCAAACATCAGATACATCGACATGCGCCAGTAAAGTCTCAGCAGAGCACTGGTCCATATGAACTAAATTACACACGCCACCAAAATACTCGTTCTTCTTGGCTAAATGATTGGCAATCTTGGCTTCAGTTTTAGATCGACCGATTCCAATACAGCAGGGTAGGCCTAACCATTGGAATGCTTTAGTTCTCATATCTTGCGCATATTCTGTCAGGTCAAATAAGTGCTCATACGCTGTGAGCTTTAGGAAGCATTCGTCAATTGAATAGACTTCTTGCTCTCCAGGTGCAACATAACTCCCGAGAAGCTCCATAAAGCGTCTGGACATTTCACCATACAGAGAGAAATTACTCGAGAGAACCTGAATGTTATGTTGTTTGATCACATCCTGAATCTGAAATACAGGAACCCCCATCTTTATACCTAAGTCTTTTGCTTCTTGGCTTCTTGCCACGGCACAGCCATCGTTGTTGCTGAGCACAATGGTTGGGCGATCATTTAGGGCAGGGTTAAACACTCGTTCACACGAGACGTAGCAATTATTCACGTCAACTAACGCGAATATTTCATTTTCACTTTTCATTTTTATTCTTCTTTTTATGAACGGTGATGAATACGTTTTAAATTAAAAGTCACTACACCCCAAATAGATATTGTCTGACTGTCGTTGGGAATGATGTGATTGTATCTAGGATTCTCAGCTTTTAACCAAAGGTCTGGAAGAGGGTAGTCTTCATCTCCGAAAATCTCTTTGATTTCAGACTTAGACATCTTGCTTGTAATCATTAACCGCTTAATTGTCGAAGAACTATTATCAATTAATGCAATTACGATATCGTAGTGCTTTGCTTCTATACTGCGATCAACAATGATCGGATCATTAATCTCAAAACCTGCATCAAGCATCGATTCACTGTCTACGTAAGCTATAAATGTAGAAATAGGGTTATGAATAAGGAACTCATTCAGATCGAGTGCTTTATCTTGTTCATCCTTGGTACTAAATGCAGGACCAGCAGGAATGCGCTCTAAAGATACTGGAATTGAGACTTTGGATTTGGGTAGTACTG
>JAVXBC010000230.1:0-2376 GCA_036660195.1 Acinetobacter sp. | reverse complement strand
TGGAGTGTTCAAAGATTATTAAGAATTATTCAGGTGAATTTATTTGAAAGAAAGCATCTAAAGGCACTATTTTTACCCGATAAGAAATGGCGAAAACAAGAAGAACCTCAATTGAGGTTCTTCTTGTGATATTTGTGGGACAGCAGTGGCTCAGAGGCCTGCTTTTTGCAATTTTTATGAAACCATTTAGTCTGTAAAGGTCACACGGGCAATTGCCTTTTTACCCGATTGGATAATCAATGTGACATTCTCCTTTACCGAAAAGCTCATATCGACCACATTCCAATCGACTTTCACTGCACCACGCCCCACCGCATCTTTTGCAGCAGCTGCATTCGGGTTCAAACCTGCGACGCGAAGAATGGTTGCAATAAATAATTCACCACCAAATTCTGCACGTGAAATCGTAATTTCTGGCGTTCCCTCAGGGATTTCACCTTCAGTAATAATATTACCTGCGCCTTTATGTGCATTGGCAGCTGCTTCACCACCATGAAAACGTTCGACTAATTCTACTGCCAAAATTCGTTTGATTTCTTGCGGATTGCGACCCGCAGCCATCTCATCGAGTAAAACTTTGATTTCATCCAATGACTTAAAGCTGAGCAAATCAAAGTAGCGTTCGATCAAACTATCTGGCATCGACAATATTTTTTGGTACATTGCACCTGGGGTATCAAATACACCAATATAGTTGGCTAAAGATTTAGACATTTTATTGACGCCATCCAAACCTTCAAGAATTGGTACGGTAATGCACACTTGTGATGCCTGACCATAACGGCTTTGTAAGGTACGTCCCATCAGCAAGTTAAAGGTTTGATCTGTTCCACCTAACTCCACATCAGCTTCCAACGCCACCGAATCGTAACCTTGAACCAATGGGTATAAAAATTCATGAATCGCAATTGGTTGATGATTGTTATAACGTTTGGTGAAGTCATCTCGCTCCAACATGCGTGAAACAGTTTGTTGGCTTGCCAATTGAATCAAATCTGCCGCAGATTTTTGATTAAACCATTCCGAGTTAAACACCACTTTGGTTTTGTTTGGATCCAAAATTTTAAAGACTTGTTCTTGATAGGTCTTGGCATTGGCTTCCACTTGTTCACGCGATAACGGCGGACGTGTTGCGCTTTTACCAGTCGGGTCACCAATCATGGCAGTATAATCGCCAATCAAGAAATAAACCTCATGCCCTAAGTCTTGAAAGGTTTTTAGCTTATTAATTAGAACCGTATGCCCTAAGTGCAAATCTGGTGCAGTTGGATCAAACCCTGCTTTGATTTTCAGCGGACGATTTTCTTTCAGTTTTTTTAACAGATCTTCTTCAGAAATAATCTCGTGCGTGCCTCGTTGAATGAGAGCAAGCTGTTCTTCGGCGGGCAAGAAATTTGACATCACAAAACCTAAACACATCAGTTATTCAATTTGTGCGATATACTAACATTTTTTCAGCCTCTTGCAGGGGAAGTTGTACATGAGCGCAATCTATATTGGTGTAATGACTGGCACGAGCATGGATGGTGTGGATATTGTTGCAGCTTCATTTGACCCTTTAACACTACATGGCACTTTAACCGTGGCTTTCGATCCCAACTTGCGTAATGAGTTGATGTCATTAACTTTGCCTGATGACAACGAAATTGATCGTATGGGACAAGCCGATGTTGCTTTAGCCAAAATGATTGGTTATGGCATTAATGAGTTGATTGAAAAGAATCATTTAGATCGTACTCAAATTAAAGCGATTGGCTCTCATGGACAAACCATTCGCCATCGCCCTGAACATGGCTTTACCTTGCAAATCGGCGACCCGAATATCATTACTGAAATTACCCAACTGCCTGTCGTGTCTGATTTTCGTCGTCGTGATATGGCCGCAGGTGGACAAGGTGCACCTTTAGTTCCTGCTTTTCATCAAGCCTTATTTCAACACGCTAGTATTCATCGAGTGATTTTAAATTTGGGGGGGATTGCCAATGTCAGCATTCTCCCTGCCAATGATCCAAATGCAGTTTATGGCTTTGATACAGGCCCTGCCAATATTCTGATGGATGCATGGTGTCATCGCCATACAGGGCATCCCTATGATGAAAATGGCGATTGGGCCGCGTATGGGCATCCTATACGTAGCTTATTAGAGCGCTTACAAGCACATGAGTATTTTTCTAAAGAACCACCGAAAAGTACAGGTCGCGAAGACTTTAATCTTGAATGGTTAGATGATCAAATCATCGACTGGCGCAATGATCTTGAATATGACGAACTAGAAGACAGCCCTGAAAATATTCAAGCCACGCTAATGAAATTGACCACACGCGCCATTAAAAAAGCGATTTATCGAAGTAAAGATAGCATGCCAACCGGTGAGGT
>JAVXBC010000229.1:0-2459 GCA_036660195.1 Acinetobacter sp. | reverse complement strand
GGATTCCGTCAATATTCCAATTGCGATTGGTTTGATTCTGATGATGTATCCACCTCTAGCCAAGGTGGACTATGCTACTTTGCCACAAGTGTTTAAAGACAAGAAAACCTTAACTTTGTCTTTGGTGCAGAACTGGGTGATTGCGCCTGTATTAATGTTTGCATTAGCAATTATTTTTTTACATAGCTATCCAGAATACATGACAGGCTTGATCCTGATCGGTTTGGCTCGCTGTATTGCGATGGTTTTGGTGTGGAACGGTTTAGCCTGTGGTGATAACCAATATGTAGCAGCGTTGGTGGCATTCAATAGTATTTTCCAGATTCTGTTTTTTAGTACCTATGCTTGGCTGTTCCTCACATTCTTGCCACCCTATTTCGGTATCGCAGGGCAAGTGATCAATGTTGATTTCTGGACGATTACCCATGCGGTGTTGGTTTACTTGGGGATTCCATTTTTCCTCGGCTTTATGACCCGATTCACTTTAGTGAAAGCTAAAGGTTTAGATTGGTATCAAAATGTCTTTTTACCCAAGATCAGCCCACTCAGTTTATTGGCACTTCTTTTTACCATCGTGGCAATGTTCAGCTTAAAAGGTGGTGATGTGGTGAGCTTACCATTGGATGTTCTGCGTATCGCAATTCCACTCACGATTTATTTTATTGTGATGTTTTTCATTAGCTTCTTTATGAGCAAATGGATGGGCAATGACTATCCTAAAACCACCGCAATTTCTTTCACGGCTGCTGGTAATAACTTTGAGTTGGCTTTGGCTGTAGCGATTGCAACCTTTGGTTTGGCTTCACCTGTGGCATTTACCACCGTGATTGGTCCTTTGGTTGAAGTACCTGTATTGATCGCTTTAGTCAGTGTGTCGTTATGGCTCAGAAAAAAGTATTTTAAATCGGTGTAATTGTAATGAATCTTCCTAATGTTGATATGGAGCTACTTGAACAGCCAACTTTGGAAAAAGTTCAAGCTAAATCGTTAGATCATGCGCCACGTATTTTGTTGTTATATGGTTCTAACCGTGAGCGTTCGTATAGTCGTTTAGCCGTGATGGAAGCAGGTCGAATCTTGGAACAGTTTGGTGCCGAGGTTAAAATTTTTCATCCGAAAGGGCTACCTTTGCCAGAAGATGCGGATATGGAACACCCAAAAGCAAAAGAACTACATGAGCTTTTGGCATGGTCAGAGGGCATGGTGTGGTGTTCGCCTGAACGTCACGGTTCAATGAGTTCGATCTTTAAGTCACAGATCGATTGGATTCCATTGGCAGGTGGTGCGATTCGTGCCACTCAAGGAAAAACACTGGCACTAATGCAAGTCAGTGGTGGTTCGCAATCTTTCAATAGTGTCAATCAAATGCGTATTTTAGGGCGTTGGATGCGGATGATCACGATTCCGAATCAGTCTTCAATTCCAAAAGCATTTTTAGAGTTTGAAGAAGATGGGCGAATGAAAGCATCATCCTATTACGACCGTATCGTGGATGTGATGGAAGAGTTATATAAATTTACGTTGCTGACACGAGGGCAAAGTCAGTATTTAACTGATCGTTATTCTGAGCGTAAAGAATCTGCTGAAGAATTATCAAAACGTGTTAATCAGCGAAGTTTGTAGAATGCTGGAGAAAATTAAATGCAAAATCAACATTCTCGTTTAATTATTTTAGGTTCGGGACCTGCGGGTTATAGTGCAGCCGTATATGCAGCTCGTGCCAACCTTAACCCAACATTGATTGCTGGACTACAATTAGGTGGGCAATTAACAACAACGACTGAAGTTGATAATTGGGTTGGCGATGCTGAGGGCTTAACTGGTCCTGTACTCATGGAGCGTATGCAGATACATGCAGAACGCTTTGGTACAGAAATGGTCTATGATCACATCAATGAGGTGGATCTCAAAACTCGTCCATTCGTACTCAAAGGTGACATGGGTGAATACACTTGTGATGCACTGATTATTGCAACAGGTGCAACAGCTCAATATCTAGGTCTTGAGTCCGAGTCAGCTTTCATGGGGCAAGGTGTGAGTGCCTGTGCAACCTGTGATGGTTTCTTCTATAAAAACCAAAATGTCATGGTGGTTGGTGGTGGTAACACTGCGGTTGAGGAAGCTTTATATCTGTCAAATATCGCTGCACATGTGACACTGATACACCGTCGTGACAGTCTGCGTTCTGAAAAGATTTTGCAAGACCATCTTTTTGCCAAAGAGAAAGAGGGCAAAATCAGCATTATTTGGAACCATCAAGTTGATGAGGTTTTAGGTGACAACACAGGTGTAACGGCGGTACGTATTAAATCCACTCAAGATGCAAGTATCCAAGATGTTCAAGTGCAAGGCTTGTTTGTTGCGATTGGACATAAACCCAATACAGGAATGTTTGAAAGTCAATTGAACCTACGTGATGGCTATATCCAAGTCCAAAGTGGAACTGCGGGTAATGCAAC
>JAVXBC010000228.1:0-2526 GCA_036660195.1 Acinetobacter sp. | reverse complement strand
CCTTGGTGAGCCAACAACGTACAGCAGCAGCGCAAGCCAAAGGCTTTTTTAAACACGAAATCGTTGCTGTCAGCATTCCACAACGTAAAGGTGATGCGGTCGTCATCGATACGGATGAACACCCACGTGCATCGACCACATTAGAAGCGCTCACGAAACTCAAAGGTGTAGTGAAGGCAGAAGGTACTGTCACCGCAGGCAATGCTTCAGGCATTAATGATGGTGCAGCAGCGCTGTTGATTGCCTCCGATGAAGCTGTTGCTCAATACCAACTCAAGCCACGTGCAAAAATCATTGCAGCAACCATGGTGGGTGTTGAACCCCGCATTATGGGTTTTGCACCTGCGCCTGCGATTAAGAAGTTACTGAAACAAGCCCATCTGACATTAGAGCAAATGGATGTGATTGAGCTGAATGAAGCCTTTGCAGCTCAAGCTTTAGCGGTGACTCGTGATTTAGGTTTAGTAGATGATGATGTTCGTATCAATCCAAATGGTGGTGCGATTGCTTTAGGTCATCCATTGGGTGCCTCAGGTGCGAGATTAGTGACGACGGCTTTGAATCAACTTGAACAGATCAAAGGGCAATATGCAGTGTGTTCAATGTGTATTGGTGTTGGACAAGGGATCGCTCTCATTATTCAACGTGTGGATCATCAATAAGGAATACGATATGCCAATTTTTCAATCAAAAGATGTGAATATTAATTATCAAACATTTGGTGATCCAAACTCCCCTGCACTTGTGTTTTCAAACTCATTAGGCACAAATTATGGTATGTGGCAAAAGCAGTTTAATTATTTTAAAGATCGCTTTTTTGTTATCTGCTATGACACTCGGGGTCACGGTTCATCATCTACGCCAACTGGCCCTTACACTTTGCAGCAGTTAGGTGAAGATGTGATTGCATTACTTGATCATTTAAAGATTGAAAAAGCCGCCTTCTGTGGAATATCTATGGGAGGAATCACAGGACAATGGTTAGCCATTCATTATCCTGAACGTTTTAGCCATGTCATTATTGCTAATACCGCAGCAAAGATTGGACAGGAACAAGCATGGCTAGATCGTGCCAAATTAGTGCGTGAGCAAGGTTTAGAACCCATTGCTGCAACAGCAGCATCTCGTTGGTTTACAGATACCTTTATCCAAAGTTATCCTACAATTATAAACGACCTATGTAACAACTTAAGTGCTGGCAGCGCAGCAGGTTATGCAAATTGTTGTGAGGCTTTGGCTAAAGCGGATGTCCGTACAGAGTTAAAACATATTTCTATTCCCACCTTGATTATAGCTGGGATACAAGATCCAGTAACCACTATGGAAGATGCAAAATTAATGCTAGGAAATATTCCAGATGCTCAGTTAGTAGAAATTAATACCTCTCATATTTCAAATATTGAGCAAGCAGATGACTTTAATAAGCTAATCGATCAATTTATATAAAATACCTTTTAAGATAAAAGCAGAGTTTTAATACTCTGCTTTTTGTCGTTCATAAATTCTTAGATTCTCATATGTAGTGCAACAGAGATTAATTTAGGGGCTGTAGTAGAACAGATTAAATTTCCGTCCAAATAAGCAGCGTTTTTAGCTGCTCCTTGGGCGATCCATAATTGAATCTAAAATCACATTCTTTAAAGAACAAGGGAAATGTTTTTTGGTTAATTCCGTTGTATTTTCTCAGTACTCTTTTAGCTTGATTCCAGAAATTCTCAACGTCATTAATGTGATTTTTTCCTATGCCGAATTGCTTTGAATGATTGATTCTTTCATGGTAAAAATCTGCAACATCTAGTGCATTATAGCTTCGATAGCAATCTGTGTAGAACACGCTATCAGGTGCTATTTTCCTTGTAATAATAGACATTAAGGTATCGCTCTTAGTGTCTGGAACTACTTTGGCATAGACTTTACAACCACGTTTTAAAATACCGAATAAAGCAACTTTGCCAGCAGCACCACGACCGCATTTACCCTTGCGTACACCACCAAAATAACTCTCATCTAATTCAACTGTACCCTCGAAGACCTCATGTACTTCAATCTCTAAATAATAGGTGATCACCTCACGTATTTTGCGGTAAAACAGGGCTGCACTATTGGGCTGAATTTCAAGTAAATCGACAGCAGAACGAGCCATCACCTCAAGCACAAAATACTCAAGTAATTTTTTCTGAACTTTTTTACTTAAATTACAATTTATTATCTTCATTTTTGTAGACTAACATAAGGCTAATCTACTACAGCCTCAAGAATAAAAAGCGGATCTATAAAACATGAAAAATGGCTCGTGTAAATGTGTTTAATTATATCGAGATGTTTTACAATCAAATCAGGCATCGTTCGCATCTCGATGGGATGAGTCCAGAGGCCTTTGAGGCAGCTTCAAAATGAGCCTGTCTCATATCTAGGATACTGGGGCAGTCCACTATCGCTCTCTTAATCTCTGAGCTGAAAGCAGAAATGAATGTAAATTTATCGCATTCTCATAGACCGAATAAATCCGCTGAATAACGCTAAATA
>JAVXBC010000227.1:0-2558 GCA_036660195.1 Acinetobacter sp. | reverse complement strand
ACAACCCCAATAACGCTGACGAGAAACACCCCAGTCACGTAAACGGAATTGCACCTTAGCGTTTGCCAATGCTTGTGGTTCTAATTTGGCAAGTAAGGCATCAAACGCTGCTTGAAAATCTAAACCATCAAATTCGCCTGAATGAACCAATTTGCCTTCTTTAGAACCGTACCATTCTTGCCATTCAGTGCTCGAAAAATCTGCGTCATCGGCAGTTTTGGCATCAATCACTTGTTTGATTGGCAAGTTGAATTTATTGGCAAATTCAAAATCACGTTCGTCATGTGCAGGAACAGCCATCACAGCGCCTGAACCGTAAGACATCAATACATAGTTGGCAATCCAAACAGGGAGTTCCTCACCTGTGACTGGATGCTTAACAGACAAGCCAGTTGCCATGCCTTTCTTTTCAGCAGTGGCTAAATCTGCTTCTGCCACAGAACCCATACGGCATTCTTCAATAAATGCAGCAAGTTCAGGCTTGCCATTTTCTGCTTGGATGGCAGCAGCTTTTAGTGCAAGTGGATGTTCTGCTGCAACCGCAACATAAGTCACACCCATTAAGGTATCGGCACGTGTGGTATAAACAGTTAAACCATCTGCATAAATTGCTGGGTTAGCAGAAGGGAAGGTGATTTCCATCCCTTGCGAGCGACCAATCCAATTGCGTTGCATGGTTAAAACTTGTTGAGGCCAGCCATCTTTCAGCGTATCTAAATCGTCTAATAATTCTTGTGCATAATCGGTGATGCGGAAGTAATACATTGGAATATCACGTTTCTCAACCAATGCACCTGAACGCCAACCCCGACCATTTTCAACTTGTTCATTGGCTAAAACGGTCTGGTCTACTGGATCCCAATTGACGGTCGAAAGCTTACGATAGATCAAACCTTTCTTATAAAGCTGAACAAATAACCATTGTTCCCAATGATAATATTCGGGGGTACAAGTCGCAAACTCACGATCCCAATCGACAGATAAGCCCAACTTTTTGAGTTGATCACGCATATAAGCGATATTTTCAAATGTCCATTTTGCGGGCGCAACTTGATGTGCAATCGCTGCATTTTCAGCAGGTAAACCAAACGCATCCCAACCCATCGGTTGTAATACTGTTTCGCCTTTTAAACGGTAAAAACGACTGATTACGTCGCCAATCGTATAGTTTCGCACATGACCCATGTGTAGTTTGCCACTTGGATAAGGGAACATCGATAGGATATAGCGATGTTTGCCCTCGACAGTGTCGGCAACTTTAAAAACTTTACGGTTTTCCCAGTCTTGTTGAACTTGAGGTTCAATGGCACTGGCTTGATATTCGGCGTCGATATGAGAAGTCGTCATAGAAGTAGGCGATGCAACAAAAAGTGGAATTAATATTGCTGCACAGCATAGCGCAAAATAAGGTCAAATGTCAGTGATTCATTGGCGATTTTATCGTGCGAGTGGTCGGTAGTGACCACCACTCGCGACCACAATATTGTTTAAATATTAACGATCCGAATCTGCACCTGCTGCAGGCGTGCTTGGCATAGCAGAACGTTGTGCTGCGGCTTCCGCTGCTTGATTCGCTCTCTGAGCTGCTTCTTGTGCAGTACGAGCCGCCTGTTGAGCAGCATCCTGGGGAGTTTGCGCTTCATTGGTATGTTGCGTTTCTGGTGTTGAATAAACTGATGAACCATAAGTTGCAATTTTATCTAAACGTTTTGCACCTTTAGGCGGTGGTGTAGTGGTGTAATGCGTTGAGCCGTTTGCATCGACCCATTTATAGTATTGTTGAGCTTGGGTTTGAGTTGTGCATAAGAAAGCACAGGCAGCTAAAGCAGTACATAAGCTGGTTTTGACGTGAGTTAATTTCATTTTTGATCTCTCCATGAGTATGTTGTAGATATTCGAGCATCGTATTTTTATACGATTTACAATGCCTATATTTAAGGCGAAAGAAAATAGTTTTTTGATAAATGGACGTTAAATAAGACTAAATTACGCTACGGCATAAGTTTAAAAAAAAAGCAGCTAAAAAATATTATAGAAAAACCTTTCCTTTGTCCTTGACTTTGTGTATGAAAGCAACAAAAATGCTTGCTTTAGTTTTATATGCGCTTATTCGATCACCCTTCGAATAAATGACATGGCGAGCAATAGGCATTCTTTCTAGCCGAAAGAATGATTTTTAAAATATGTTTATCCCAGCATATTTTGATTCAAAATGTAAAAACAGTTTATACGGCTGATGAGTCAGAAAATTTTTCCTATTGCAGCGAAAACGAGTAGAATACGCACGCTTAAAAAGTGCATAAGTTAATGAATGAAATATCGTTTATGTCTCCCATAAATGATGTCAATACTAGGGTGAATCACGTTGGAACTTTTATCTGGTGGTGAAATGCTCGTTCGCGCCCTCGCGGACGAAGGCGTAGAGCATGTTTTTGGTTATCCAGGCGGCGCCGTTCTACATATCTATGATGCGCTTTTTCAACAAGACAGAATTAATCATTACCTCGTACGTCATGAGCAAGCTGCTGGTCATATGGCAGATGCTTATTCACGCGTAA
>JAVXBC010000226.1:0-2609 GCA_036660195.1 Acinetobacter sp. | reverse complement strand
CAGCTCAAAACGCTACGATTTTGGTGTCAAATTTAACCTGTTCTAGTACAGCCCCTAATGTAAAGATAAATCTCCAATAGTTTTTTGAAATTATTCCCACTAACTAGCTGATAATCGACCTTTTAACTACTAGTACATTTTCTGGTAACCGTAATGAAAATTAATGTGAAAAAAATTGTTGTAATTGCAGTTTTCTTAATAGGCATCACCATTCTTGGGAAGATGGTATTTTATTCAATACATGACAACAAGAGTCAAATACGTGTAAATGAAATCTTATATCGTGACTCCTCAATAAAAAGTGAGTTTGGCATCATAAAAGAATATAAGGTATACAAGGTTGGTAAAAATTTTGATAGTTCTAGTTCTTTGAAATACTATGATTATAATATTGGAATTAAAGGCACAAAAAAATCTGGAATGATTTACCTTAAAACATATATAACAAATGATGGGAAGCCGCAGAGATACACAATAGAATAATATACGAATTCAATACATTAGGAGCCATTCTCTATTTAACAATATATATCATCGTATATTAAAAATTTACACATAATTCCTGTTTGAAATTTTTTTGGTATAAACAAATGCACCTACTCTTAATTTAGGCAACTGCGAGACATTTTTAGCTCATTTTGCTCATAGCAAGAGTATTAAAAACCAAATCAACCTTGATTTCTGCCCCACTAAGCCCGACATCTATAGCTATGTTTAAAGATGATATGGCAAAAATACAATGACACTCCAACAAGCGACACTTCCCGTTCCACAATTTGATCACATTCAACTTACCGACCTAAAACAACAGATCGAAAAAAATATTCAAAACGGTCAAGACTTTTTAAATCAACTCAATGAAGTTCCAGCAACGATAGAAGCTCAACTGGCAACACTGAGCGCAGTTGATCAACTTGAAAATAACATGAGTGAATCATGGGGGATTTTGTCGCATTTGAATGCAGTCATGAACAATGCGGAAACACGTGAAGTCTATCAAGCATTGTTACCGAGTTTAAGTGAATACTACACCCAACTTGGACAACACACGGTACTCAATCAAACCTATCAACAGATTCATGAAGCTTCGCAATTTGATACGCTGCCTGAAGCCCAGCAAAGTGCCATTAAACTGGCTTTACGTGATTTTAAACTGTCAGGCGTGGCGCTCGAGGGTGAAGCTAAACAGCGTTATGCGGAAATTTCAGCACGTTTATCACAGCTCTCTTCAGACTTCTCCAATCATGTCTTAGATGCAACTCAAGCCTACTTTAAGCCTTTAACTGAAGCACAACTCAAAGGCTTACCGCAAAGTAGTGTTGAATTATTGAAACAATTTGGACAACAACGTGAGCTTGAACAAGCCGTTGCGACACTCGACTTCCCTGCTTACTTTGCAATCATGACTTACGCCGATGATCGCGAATTAAGAGAAGAATTATATAAAGCTTATGTGACTCGTGCATCGGAGCAGTCAGACAAGACGGAATTTGACAATACGCCCGTGATGGAAGAAATCCTGAGTTTACGTCAAGAAATGACACAACTATTGGGCTTCAATAATTTTGCAGAATATTCACTGGCGAGCAAAATGGCACCAGACGTTCAAAGCGTGCATCAGTTCCTCGTTGATTTGGCTGAACATGCTCGCACTCCTGCCTTAGCTGAAATTGCCGAACTCAAAACGATTGTACAACAAGATGGTCTTGAGGAATTAAAGCCTTGGGATGCAACGTATTATTCTGAAAAACTCAAACATCAACAATTCAATTTATCTCAAGAAGCACTGAAACCGTACTTTCCTGCGCCGAAAGTGGTTGATGGTTTATTCCAAATCGTGCAACGTTTGTATGGAATTCAGGTCATCGAACGCCAAGCACCAGTTTGGCAAGATGATGTCCGTTATTTTGAAATTGAAGATCAAGGTCAAGTGCTTGGTGGTTTCTATTTTGACCTCTATGCGCGCAATGGTAAACGTGGCGGCGCATGGATGAGTGGTTTCCGTTCTCGTGTGCAAACGGCGAATGGATTACAAAAACCAATTTGCTATATGGTGTGTAACTTCACCCCACCGATTGGTGATCAACCTGCACTGCTGACCCATGATGAAGTGATTACTTTATTCCATGAATTTGGACATGGCTTGCATCACATGCTCACTGAAGTCGATAATATTTCTGTGGCAGGTACACACGGCGTGGCTTGGGATGCGGTGGAATTACCAAGCCAATTTATGGAATTTTGGGCATGGGACAATGAAAGCCTAGATGTTTTATCTGAGCATATTGAAAGCAAGCAAACTTTACCGCAAGAATTATTATCGGCGTTATTGAATGCACGCCACTTCCAATCGGGTATGCAAACTCTGCGTCAAATTGAATTTGCCTTGTTTGATTTAAATATCCACCGTCAAACCCCTGCGTTAAATAGCCAGCAAATCCAAGAAACTTTAGATGATATTCGCCTTAAATATTCAGTCGTGCCAAGCGTTGCCTATAATCGCTTCCAGCACAGCTTTAGCCATATTTTTGCAGGTGGTTATGCAGCAGGTTATTACTCGTATAAATGGGCAGAAGTTTTAGCCAGTGATGCTTTTGATCGTTTCGAAA
>JAVXBC010000225.1:0-2642 GCA_036660195.1 Acinetobacter sp. | reverse complement strand
GACGAGCACGTTTTTTAGCTTGAGCAGAGTTTGCCACTCGTGCACTCCTTGAAAATAAGTTGGTCTGGGCGGGCGCTGAAGTTAAAACCAATAGATATTGGCAATATTCACCAGCCCGTAAACAAGTGGCATATTTTGAGGAAACTAAGCCATGAAGTCAAGTCTTGTGCAGCTTTTAACTGCATTTAGCAGGTGATAATCTTGCAAGAAAACGTTACATTAAACTCAGTGACGGATTGAGACGGATAAAAATGAAAATAGTAGCTAAGAAAGCCATTGTCTTAGGGGCAACAGGTTTGGTTGGTCAAAATCTTGTGAAGCAATTACAACAAGCCGACGACTTTAGCGCAATTACGGTTGTTGTGCGGAAAAAATCCGAGACTTTTAATACTTATAATAAAGTGACGCAGTTGGTTTTAGACGATTTTTTACTGCTCAATGATGAAGATGTTAGCTCGCATACACATGCTTTTAGCTGCTTAGGCAGTACCATCAAGCAAGCAGGTTCTAAACGTGCATTTTATGCGATTGATTATGAAATTAATGCGCATTTTGCTGATTTAATTCAAGATAAAAATATTCATTTATTGCTGATAAGTGCTATGGGTGCAAATTCAAATTCGCCAATTTTTTATAATCAAGTCAAAGGTGAGTTGGAAGATTATTTAAAAACGTTGTCGATTTATAAATTGTCTGTTTTCCAACCTTCATTGTTAATTGGAAAGCGTAGTGATGAACGTTTTTTAGAAGATGTGGCACAGACGCTATTTAAACTGGTGGAAAAAACGTGGACAAAACCGTTCAAATATAAGCCAGTCACTGCCGAGCAGTTGGCACAAAGCATGCTCGTTGCAGCACAAACTCAAACCGCAGCATTTAAGCTATACGATAATTTAGCAATTCAACAAACCCAATAAATGGAGAATTTCAGTGACAACTGTGCCTTTCGTAACCTGTGATTTGTTAGATGACAATCCTGAAAAAAACCTACAAGTTGTAACGCCGTGTCTAGATGGCAAGTTCTTTAAAAGTTATGGCGCACGCAAAACCTTTGCAGGGCAAGTAGTAACCGTTAAATGCTTTGAAGATAACTCTCGTGTTAAAGAACTTTTGGCAACCGATGGTACAGGTAAAGTCTTGGTCGTTGATGGCGGTGCGTCGATGCGTTGTGCATTGATGGGCGATTTAATTGCAGAATCAGCAGTTCAAAATCACTGGAATGGCGTGGTGATTTACGGTTGTGTACGTGATGTTGATGCGATTGCCGAGTTGAATTTGGGCGTACATGCATTGGCTGCCACCCCGCAAAAAAGTAACCGTAAAGGCGTTGGCGAAGTAGATATTGCGTTGCAATTTGGCGACGTGACGATTCAGTCAGGTGATTATCTGTATGCAGACAATAACGGTATTGTGATCTCTAAAGAATCTTTGATCGCGGTATAAAAGGATAATCAAATGTTGAAACAAGTGACGCATCAATTAAAGGTTTTGCAATCGGTCGCTGCAAGTACGGTTGAGGGGTGGAAAGGGGCAAATGGCACGCCATTTCCAAAGCAGCCAGCTTTACCATTAAAACTGTATGAGTTTGAAGGTTCACCATTTTGCCGTCGTGTGCGTGAAGTCATCACCATACTTAATTTAGATGTAGAAATTTATCCGTGCCCGAAAGGTGGTCAAAAGTACCGTCAAATTGTCAAAGAAAAAGGTGGGAAACATCGTTTTCCATTTTTAATTGATGAAAATACGGGCGACCACATGTATGAGTCACAAGCGATTATTCATCATCTGTTTAAGCACTATGGCAAGAAGGGTACGACACCGAAAAAATTCAGTAATTATCCCGACTTTCCTTATGTTTCTATGTTGGCGACACTGACCAATGCAGCGCGTGGTGTTTGGGTCAATAAACAGATTATTGACCGACCTGCACCTAAGCAATTGTTGGAATTATGGAGCTTTGAGGCGAGCCCTTATAGCCGTTTGGTGCGAGAGGTTTTATCAGAGTTAGAACTTCCATATGTTCTACATAATGTGCCGAAAGAACGGTGGCAAGATGTTGGGCCTGCTGTGTTTCGTTTAAAGCCAGGCACATATATTCCTTTGCCGAATGGCAAACGTGAAAAGGTTGTAGAAGTCATGGGGCGTGATATTCAAGTGCCTTATTTGGTAGATGCAAACATAGGTGTGAAGATGTTTGAGTCAGCCAAGATTGTTGAGTATTTAAAGAAACAATATGGTTAACTCATTACATTGAATTTCGCCTGTTTTAACATGCAAAATAAAAAAAGGCTGAATCAAATGATTCAGCCTTTTTCAATCAAGTCAGCGATTATTTTTCAATAATTGCTGTTACACCTTGACCACCAGCAGCACAGATCGAAACTAAAATACGACCTGAACCTTTTTGGTTTAAGATTTTCGCAGCAGTTGCGATAATACGACCGCCAGTTGCAGCGAATGGGTGACCTGCAGCTAAAGAAGAACCTTTAACGTTCAACTTGCTACGATCAATTGAACCCAAAGGCGCAGCTAAGCCTAAACGCTCTTTACAGAATTTTGGATCTTCCCAAGCTTTCAAAGTAGAAAGAACTTGTGATGCAAATGCTTCGTGGATTTCGTAGTAGTCGAAATCTTGAAGAGTA
>JAVXBC010000224.1:0-2787 GCA_036660195.1 Acinetobacter sp. | reverse complement strand
AAAATTTGTAGCTATAACCGAGTGTATAAATCACTGGATCGATATCTAATTTAAAGTTTTCAACCACAGTTTCAACTTTTGGGTTTAAGTCCGCATAACGAACATCGACAAACACACCCCAGTTTTTCGCATCAGCAGGTTGGTAATTAAAACCAAGTTGTGCAGCATAGCCGTAGTCGTCTTTGACTTTAACTTTAGTTCCTGCAAGTACACCTGAAGTTTCTTCATCCCAAGCAATAAATGCTGTTGCACCGACACCAATATAAGGCGTGAAACCTGTTGAATTTTTAAAGTTATATTTTGCAGTCACTGTTGGCGGCAAATGCTTCAGTTTTACAGCATTGCTACCATTTACTGTCACGTCATGGCTAATTGGCGTCGCCAATAGCAGCTCTGCAGAAATATTGTCATTAAAGAAATATTCAACCGATGGCGTAAACGCGAGTTCGCTATCTGCTTCAACTTTCGCATTGCCCAATGCAGCAACTGTTGTATCTTGCGTTGGCGCAATTGCAGATCCACCGACTTTGACTTGCCATTGACCTGCCATTGCAGCAGATGCAGAAAGACCCATTAATGTAATTAGAGCAATTTGCTTCAACATTTCAAACAACCTCTGTTTGTAAAATAATTAATATAAAAATTAACATTAACTCATCATAAACAAGAGTGTAATTAATATGCAATTATAATAATAATGTATTTTAAATGCTATTTTTAAGTAATTGTTTATAATTGATTTAAATATTAAATACACTGTTTTAGTTGGTTTTAAATTAATAACGTAAAATCAAAATAAATATATTTTAATTCCAACCTTTTTAATCCGAATTAACATTATAAACCCGATTATTTTAATCTGAATAAATAATAAAAAAGGCGATTTTAAAATCGCCTTTTTATAATAATTGGGGGTTTAAATTACAACACCATGGCCGCAATCCAACCAAAAATCATGAGCGGAATATTAAAGTGAATAAAGGTCGGCACCACCGTATCCCAAATATGATCATGCTGCCCATCCACACCCAAACCAGCTGTTGGGCCTAATGTAGAATCTGAAGCTGGAGAACCTGCATCACCGAGTGCTGCTGCTGTACCAATCAGCGCCACAGTCGCAAGGGGCGAGAAACCAAACTGCACACAAAGTGGCACATAGATCACGGCCAAGACTGGGACACTTGAAAACGATGAACCAATACCAATCGTCACAAATAAACCAATGAATAGCATTAAGAACGCCGCTAAAGCATGGTTATCCCCGATCACATGCACCACGCCATTGACCAGCTGATTAATATCACCAGTATGGGTCATCACTGAGGCAAAACCTGCCGCAGAAATCATGATGAATCCGACCAAAGCCATCATGCGCATGCCTTGCACAAAGACATCATCGGCTTCTTGCCATTTAAAAATACCTGCCGCAGACAACACCGCAAAACCGACCAATCCACCTAAGATCATTGAACCTGAGTACAACTGCGCAATCAGGGTCAAAACAATCGCAAGGATCGCCATGATGATGGTTTTCTTCGCAATCACAGGTACATTTTCGGCTTCGCGTTTTAGTTCTTCCGCATCTTGCGCAAAATTCACTTCGCCTGCACGAACGGGTTTATCTAAATCAATCGTGGTCACGCGTACCACTTCACGATCAATATAATGACGCGGTTTACGGTAGCTGACGAATACCGCCACTAAAGTACCAATCACCATGCCCAGGACAGGAATGGCCATCCCCATCGGCATCATCCAACGTTCAACATGCAAATTATATGCAGCACCAATCTTGTTGATATTGCCCATCAAAATCTGTTCAAGGAAAATCGCACCAAAACCAACAGGCAGGAAAATATAGGTGCCGACCAGACCTAAAGTCAGCACACAGGCTGCCGCACGACGGTCTAAGTTCAAGTGATTCATCACTTTTAACAGTGGCGGAACCAATACTGGAATAAATGCGATATGGACTGGAATTAAGTTTTGAGAACAAATGGCCGCAACAAGTAAAATCGTCAGTAGTAGGTATTTCACTTTACGTGCACGTTGATGTGAAACTTCTACCCCCAATAAACCAATCAGTTTATGTGCCAATAAATCGGGTAAGCCTGACTTTGACAGTGCCAAAGCAAAGGCACCGAGTACCGCATAGGCTAAAGCCACTTCAGCACCATCACCTAAACCTGCATTAAATGCACTCACGGTATCGGACAGACTGAGCCCCGCAACCAATCCACCAATAATTGCTGAAATGACCAAAGTCAGAACAACAGAAACTCGTGCCAGTGACAGAATAAACATCACGGCAATCGCAATTACTACTGCATTCATGGAAAACTTAAGATGATAAAAAAAACGCTATTTTAGCAGATCCAATAGGCTGAAACTGTATTTTGATCAGCTTTATCCACGGCCATTGCGTGACTTTAGGGTCTGACTATTGCATAAGGACAGGCTTGCTGTAGGCCAGTTTTAGCACTACAGCAAGCGTAAAAGAGGGATATTATCTACGTACAAAATTGCTAATTAGACCCGCTATGGTCTCAGGCTGGCTCAAGATTGCCCAGTGGTTGGCATTTACATTCACCTGTTGAAAATCCTCGGCCCACTTCGGCATTTCATCGATCAAAGCTGGACTCACAAACTGATCTTGCTCCAACACAATCGCCTGTACGGGGCAAATTGCAAAGCGTTCTCGTGGTTTGGTCAGACGTGGAATAAAGTTAGCTCGGTAGAGCGCAACCCCGTGTTTACCATCGGCAGCAATGTGATGATTCAGCGGTA
>JAVXBC010000223.1:0-2790 GCA_036660195.1 Acinetobacter sp. | reverse complement strand
ATTGATTCCACAGTTTTCCAGCTAAATATGAACCTTCTACATTGACATCATGACCGTTATCGATAATCGGATCTTTTTCGGCATTTACACGAAGTTGTGCATCCCATCGAGACCCACCTGCATTTAGTTCAAGTGCCGCTTGATATTGAGACTTTTGCTGATCAGCAAAATGTTGGGGTAAGTTTTGAGGATCTGTTTCTGCAAATAAAGCGAGTTTGACGGGTGCATTTTCAGTCGCTAAACCAGCTTGAACCGAGTCAAGCACTTTTTGTTGTAGTTGATTTTCAATTTTAGCATGAGATAAGGCACGTTGTATTTCTTTACCACTCAAAGGCCATGTAGACGTACTAATTTGAATCACGCCTTGTTGGTTTAGCCAATTGAGGTCTGTGCGTAAATCCTCATTATTTAAGACTATCCCTTGAGCTGCTACAGGCAATGCTAAAGCAGATAAAATGGCAAATGACAAAAATCTAATGCTTTGATATTTCATAACTATTCTTCAATTTAACTTATTTTCACAACATCATAGCGAGTTTTATCTAGAATTGCATAATATGCATTGCTGGTTTGCATAATCACTACATTATTCACTCATCGTTTTAAACAGCGCTATCCTTATACTTCTCGAAATCGACGTTACATTCCAACTTAACTTATTGCTAAGTTAAGTATTAAGCTTGAGTAAAACCATTCGGGTTTTGTTTTTGCCAATTCCAACTATCTGCCAACATATCTTCTAAACTGTATTTGGGTTGCCAACCCAATTCCGCAATTGCTCGAGCATTATCTGCAAATGAGGTTGCAACATCCCCTGCACGACGGGGTTCAATGTTATATGCAACGGGCATTTGATTCACTCGTTCAAATGTCTTGACCACCTCTAAAACAGATGAGCCTTGGCCTGTACCAATGTTCCAAGAACGACAACCTGTAGTATCTAAGCGATTATTAAGAGCACATAGATGTGCATTTGCCAAATCGACTACATGGATATAATCTCGAACACCAGTACCATCTACCGTGTCATAATCATTGCCGTAAATGGCGAGTCTTTCACGACGCCCTACCGCCACTTGTGTGACAAAAGGCATAAGGTTATTTGGAATCCCTTGTGGGTCTTCACCAATACGGCCACTCTTGTGTGCACCCACAGGATTAAAATATCGTAGCAAAGCTATCGACCATCGCTCATCAGCAATCGACAATTTTTCCAATAATTGCTCAACTATCAGTTTAGTATAACCATAATTATTGGAAGGTAAGCCTGTTGGCATGTCTTCATTTAATGGGGATGGATTACTTTCATCATAGACTGTTGCAGAAGAACTAAACACCAAATTAAATACATTGGCACGTTCCATTGCTTGAACAAGTTGTATTGATCCTGCAATATTATGATCAAAATAAGTCAGTGGTATTTGCTGACTTTCACCCACAGCTTTTAATCCAGCAAAGTGAATCACTGCATCAATGTGATTGGAAGAAAAAGCTTGATCTAAATCGCTTTGATTACGAATATCGCCTCGAATAAACTTAAGCGTTTTTCCAGTTAACTCCTGAACACGTTTTAACGACTCTTCCGAGCTATTTGAAAGGTTATCTAGCACAATTACATCATGTCCAGCTTCAAGTAATTCAACACAGGTATGTGACCCGATATAACCCGCTCCACCAGTCACTAAAATATTAGCCATCTATTTTTCCTAATAAAATTTTTAATAAACCCTGAGTCGAAACATCTAAAGCAGATAGATCTTGTTGCTGGCCATTTAAAATCGGTAGTAACTGGTTGGCAATTTCTTTCCCTTTTTCCACGCCCCATTGATCGAAAGGGTTAATATTCCAAAGCACTGACTGTACAAATACTTTATGTTCATACATGGCGATCAACATACCCAAGCTATAAGGATTCAGTTCCTGCATTAAAATAGTTGTGCTTGGCTGGTTGCCCTCATATTTTTTATATTCAGGTAAAGAAACCCGTTCGCTTTGATCCAGCGCTTGATTACCAAATGCCAATAAACGTGACTGCGCTAAACAATTGGAAAGTGCTAAATGATGTTGTTCAATTAACGCCTCAGCATTATCCACATAGGTAAACTGATTTGCGTTATAACGTTGTATCGGTGCAATAAAGTCACAACTCACCGAATGGGTGCCTTGATGCAACAGTTGATAAAATGCATGCTGTGCATTCGGTCCCACCTCGCCCCACACAATCGGACAAGTCTCCCATTCAACCTTTTCACCATTACGTTGGATCGACTTCCCATTCGATTCCATCTCAAGCTGCTGTAAATATGAAGCAAAGTATTTGAGGCGACCATCATAAGGCAAAACGGCATGTGTCTGAATGTCTAAGAAATTATTATTCCAAGCACCTAAAAGCCCCATCAAAACAGGAATATTCTGCTCAAAAGGGGCATATTGAAAATGCTGGTCAATCGCATAAGCGCCTGCTAAAAACTGCTTAAACCCATCCACCCCAATAGTTAAAGCAATTGGAAGTCCAATACACGACCACAGAGAATAACGACCACCCACCCAATCCCACAATAAAAATTGATTCTCTGGCGCGATACCCCATGCCGTCATTTTTTCGGGCTTGGTCGATACGCCAATAAAATGGTGCTTTAAAGTTTGAGTCTCTTGGCCTAATGCCTTTTCAAGCCACAGACGTACCGTTTGAGCATTGGAGAGGGTATCAATCGTGCCAAATGACTTTGACGAGATAATAAATAATGTTGTTTCTGGACGCAGCTTATGCAGAAGTTCTGAAAGCTGACT
>JAVXBC010000222.1:0-2848 GCA_036660195.1 Acinetobacter sp. | reverse complement strand
CTACAGCTTTAGTGGGCGCAATCGCTATTGCGATGGGTTTCTCCGCAACAGCATCCGCACAAGACATTATTAATGCATCTTTAGATACACTAGTTGTAACTGCAACACGTTCTGAAGAAAAGATTAAAGACGTTCCTGCCCGTATTTCTGTAATCAATCAAAATGCGATTGAAAAGAACCCTGCTCTCAATTTATCTGATTTAATCCAACAAGACCCTTCTGTTTACGTGAAACAAAGTGGCGGTATGGGACAAATTTCAGAAATTGGTTTGCGTGGAACAAAAGCAGTACATACCTTAGTATTAAAAGATGGTGCTCGCTTAAATAGTCAAAATGAGCTTGGTCCACTTTATCCTGCTTTTTTAGATACTTCAGATGTTCAACAAATTGAAATCTTGAAAGGCCCCGCTTCAGTCCAATATGGTAGTGATGCAATCGGTGGTGTGGTTCAACTTATTTCGAAAAAACCTGTGAAATCTGGTGCAGAATTAACTGGCATCTATGGTGAAAACAATACTTATAAAACCATCGCAAAAGCAGATTTAGTCACAGATCAAGGTTTCTATGCTCAAGTAGGTGGACAGCGCTTAGAAAGTGATGGAACTCGTATTTTTGAAAGCCAAGATAAAAGCGAAAATGCCAGCTACGATCAAAAAGGCTACAATGCTAAAGTAGGCTATTTCCAAGAGAATCAGGTCGATGCTTCTGCTTCGATTAGTGAAAATAAAGGAACAAGTATTTTCAGTAATGACTACATTACCAATACAGCTCCTCGTAATTTTGTAAATCGTGTTATTAATGCGAAAGTTGATTACAATATTTTGCAAAATCTAATTTTAGGTGCACATTTTGCAAATGTTCAAGACAAGCAAGATGTTCCATCATATTTCACACAGTACAACACTGAAAATAACCAAAGTGATTTAAACCTAAAATGGAAATTCACACCAAATCAAAATATTTTAGTTGGTGCAACTTATAATGACGCCAACTACAAAACAAGCTCAATCAAAAATCAAGATCAGAGCGTTAATAGCACAGGTTATTATCTACAACACCAATTTAAAAATGAACTGTTTGACACCCAAGTTGGTCTGCGTGTAGAAGACAATGAGCTTTTTGGAAGCCACACAGTAGGTCAAGGTGCTATTCGCTATCATTTCCTGCCTAATGCAAGCGTTTATGCCAATATTGGCAGTGCATTCCGTGCTCCGACCCTGAATGAACTCTATTCTCAATGGGGCGGTAATGAGAATTTAGAACCTGAAGAAAGCATCTCTTATGAACTCGGTTTTGATTATGCGATTGCGGATAATCTAGCAACTAGTTTTTCTGTTTATCGCACCAATGTGGATAACTTAATCGTCTATAGCGACAGCATGAATAAAAATGTTGGGGAAGCCAATTTTACAGGCGGTGAGGCAGGTCTTAAATGGAAACAAGACGATTTATTCCTCGCGACAGAATATGCTTATGTTGAAACTGAAAATAAAGCAACAGGTTTAGAAATTGCCTATCGCCCAAAACAGACGCTTACTTTCACTGCAGGACTAGAAAATGCTGTCTATGGACTTAGTACTTCGGTAATAGCTCGGTCACATGCCAATGCTAGCAATAGTGCAAATAGCGTAAAAGTTCCAGGTTATGCAACTGTCGACTTCAATGCCTATTGGAATATTAACCCAACAGTTAAAGTGTTTACTAACATTCAAAACATGGGTGATGTTCAATATCGAGAAACATATAAAGCGGCAAGTTCTTGGGATAACTCCCCAGAAGATTGGTACATCAACGGGGGACGTCAAGCCTCTGTAGGAGTCACTTTCCGTTATTAATTTAATGTAAAGACTCAAAAAACAATTTAAAACAGCGCAGTTTATGGATAATGTTTTGACCGGCATTATCCTTTTTTTCATTCTTTAGGCAGGACAAATTATGGGCCACCGTTTAAGTAAAATTTATACCCGTACTGGCGACTCAGGCACCACAGGTCTGGGTGATGGATCACGTGTGACTAAAGATGATCTAAGAATTACCGCACTCGGTGATGTCGATGAGCTAAATTCAACAATTGGTGTACTTCGTGCTCAAATTACCGCAAGCCAAATCACAGACAAAGCCACATGGGATAAAAGCTTAAGCCTGATTCAGCATTGGCTTTTCGACTTAGGCGGTGAAGTGTGTATTCCAAACTATCACTTGCTGCAACCGGTTTGTATTGAGTTTCTTGAACAAGAAATTGACCGCATGAATGAAGACTTACCCATGCTGAAAGAATTTATCTTACCTTCGGGTTCTTTAGCATGTAGCTATGCACATCAAGCACGAGCGGTATGTCGCCGAGCTGAACGTAGCTTAATGTCGGTGCACACTCGTGATCAAAATATTCAAAGCACCGCACTACAGTTGCTCAACCGCTTATCGGATTGGCTTTTTGTTGCATCGCGTGCTTTACAGCGTGCTGAAGGTGGCTCGGAAGTACTTTGGCAAAAAAATATCAATGAAACTATTTAAACGATTCTAAGTTTTTAGAACGAAATAGATTTTTTCGGAGTCTTCCAGTGATCAATTCACTGGAAGACTTTTTGATGTTACTTTCCCTTCGAGAAAAGTAACCAAAACCATTTGCCAATTGTAAAACTCGTCAAATACCATCAATTATCCTAAATATCACAGAAGCCTTTCATTCAAATTCAGTTCTGCCTCAAACCATTACGACTTGTATTTACGCATATTTGATATCTCCACCTTAGAGTCGATCCCCAATCTGATGTTTTTAGCGCTACAATCACACAAAAGACGTATATAGATCAGGTTCAATATGAGAATCATCGGACATCGTGGTGCA
>JAVXBC010000221.1:1823-2932 GCA_036660195.1 Acinetobacter sp. | reverse complement strand
ATCTAATGTAGGTGAATCGCAGTCTTTGCTCGTTTCTTCATTGGCCACTTCGGCACGTTTACGGGCAGAAGTAAATGGAACTGCATTACAATTTCCCGAGATAGTTCAAAAAGATTCGCAATTGGTTCGTGAAGAAACACAGTTGTATAATACACGACGGATAAATTTAGAAGAGTCAATATCAGATCTAACGACTTCTTTAACATTGGTACAGCAAGAGCTAAGAATGACTGAGCCGTTAGTTGCTAAAGGAGCTGCAAGTGAGGTAGAGGTTTTAAGGTTAAAACGTCAAGCTTCTGATTTACAAAAGCAAATTAATGATACACGTAGTCAGTATTATGTAAAAGCAAGGGAAGAATTATCCAAAGCCAATACCGACGTAGAAACACAACGGCAGATTGTGAAAGGAAAATCAGATACATTAAATCGTACAGTCTTTAGAGCGCCTGTTCGCGGTGTGGTAAAAGAAATCGATGTAATGACTTTAGGTGGCGTAATTCCTCCTAATGGCAAGATTATGACGATTGTGCCGTTAGATGAACAGCTTCTGATCGAAGCTAGAATTTCGCCAAGAGATATTGCCTTTATTCGTCCAAACCAACAAGCTTTAGTCAAAATTACAGCGTACGATTATGCGATATATGGCGGATTACATGGCAAAGTGACCGTGATATCTCCTGATACGATTCGAGATGAAGTTAAACAGGATCAATTTTACTATCGGGTTTATATTCGCACTGATTCAGATAAGCTGCGAAATAAACAGGGTAAGACTTTTGCGATTACGCCTGGAATGGTGGCGACAGTTGATATTCGCACTGGACAGAAAACAGTGCTGGACTATTTGATTAAGCCATTCAATAAAGCCAGAGAAGCGTTAAGAGAAAGATAAAGTCTTAAATTTTATGGATTTTGTAGTGATACAAAATCCTTTTTTTAATTTTAGATATCTCATTACCGCGCACGAACCACAAGCCGATAATACCCAA
The DNA here is from genome assembly GCA_036660195.1 of Acinetobacter sp. Taxonomy (GTDB): domain Bacteria; phylum Pseudomonadota; class Gammaproteobacteria; order Pseudomonadales; family Moraxellaceae; genus Acinetobacter. Next base: position 1,943 of record JAVXBC010000221.1, on the reverse strand, counting down.
TCAATAAAAAAATACCTGTCGCACAGCTCAAAAATATGAGTTTAGTTAAAACCAGATAAGTTTGAGTGTAAGCGTCCGCTGAACCCCATGCCTATTTTTTAATTTGAGTTGGATTTCCAG
>JAVXBC010000221.1:0-1813 GCA_036660195.1 Acinetobacter sp. | reverse complement strand
TTATCAAACTGATCGATATGCTGTTAAAACAGTTTAAATTGAGCAGAAAATCATCTGCCTCGCCTCAAATTTTGAGAAAAAATACTAAGTGAAGAGTACGTTGGCCATAGTAAGTATTCGCTGAGCCTCATAGCTATTTTTTAATTTGAGTTGGATTTCCAGCGGTGTAGCAATAATTCTATATGGGTCACTTTATGTGTCGGTAGCCTTTCAGTACATCAATTAAATAGGCATAGCGATCCAACCCATTCAGTTTTGCTGACTGGATTAAAGTCATGATATTGGCAGCTCGCTGACCACTGCGCAGCGAACCTGCAAATAGCCAGTTCTTACGTCCCAAGGCATAGGTATCTACACATCTATTAGGTACCTAATGCAATCGCAGCAATCTCATTCAGTTTATCTATTGAATATTCCGAGAGTAGTTGAAGAGTGTTCAGTAAAATCAAAAGTCCTGCCAATATTGCAGGTGCACTTTCCAACTTGCCCCTTTTCTGCTGCCTACCTGAAAGACGGGCCAGAAATATACGGATTTTCTGATTTTGTTAATCTGTATAGCGCTGTATTCTCCAAGTTACTACACACACCATGCAACTAATCAGCAATCGTGAACCGCACCCGGTGTTGGAGGAGGATTTATTGTCTTCCTCTAGTGGGCGTGGAGGCAGTCGTAAGACGATTAAGGCTAAAAACCCTAATCGCATTGTCGATGAAACGTCAAAAGAGATGAAAACAACCTAGGTTGTTTTCAGAAACTCGTTGCTTTAGCTGTGAGTAGTTCATTGAATGGTCGTAAACAGGGAGCTTGATTGAAATGCTGAGGATATCGAATTAATAATTCGATATAACGATATTCATCCCAGACAACTAGTTCCTCTTCAATTTTTAAAGAAATCAGATTGATAGATTTTATCTTGTACTTGATGAAGCAATTGTTTACGTACAACTTTAGCTTTAGAGCGACTTAATGCAATATCCGGTTTTGGAACTATTTTAATATCAACATCTTCAGACATCCGATTTAACCGAATATTTGCTTTAGCTAAAGAAGTTCCACCAGCAAAAACCAAGTCATGCGTTTCAAATTCTAGAGACTGTAATAGTCTCAATAACTCGACAACATATTAATCTTTTTCAACAATAGAAGTTGCACCAATACCAAGTGCATCAGCGACATCTGCAAACAGATTTTTTATATCAGGCATTAATTGGCTACGACCTACAGACAATTGGCGTGTAAAACGACGTGGGGTTTTAATTTGAGTAAAGGCTGGAATCTGGGTGGATTGACCAGATAAATATTTTTCCGTAGCCTCACCCAACGTAACCTGCACATCCAATCTTTTCAATGCCTCTAAGATCACTGCATCCGCGCCTTCTGGACAGGCTGGCATTACTTTTCCGGTAATTTGATTTTTTCTTGCTTTGGTATAAATACCATAACCAACTTTGATTAGCTCACCTTCTTGAACTAAGTTTCGCAGAACTTTTCCAATTTGGTCATAATTCGCAATGTCATTAAAATCATCACGCATAAAAACATAACGTTTTGAGCGTTTGATGCGCATTTGCATTTTCGCTTTAATTGTCATCGCATCTCCCTTATACATCAGTTTTCACATACCTTTAAACTAGCAAAAATACGACATTATACTAGATGAGACTGTAGATAAATCACTCAGGAAGACAACTTTGTCTGATCTGACAGTTCTTGGTTGAGTTGCAGAATTCTATTACTCTATTACATTAAACAGCTGTACTTAGCTGCTTATGATCCAGAATTGGTTATCAAGTACCCGGATTACATAATAAT
>JAVXBC010000220.1:0-2940 GCA_036660195.1 Acinetobacter sp. | reverse complement strand
CCAGCTTTTGGTGATTTAGTGACTCAACAAAAATTAAATAGCTCGGCTCGTGAATTGGTCATGGCAATTAATCAGGCAAAATCACAAGCAGCCTTAGTGAAAAAATCAGTAGGTTTATGTTTGGGTAGGACGCAGTCAGACAGCGACTTTACTAAAACAGAATGTGCGACAGCGACAATACCTGAATATACCGCAACCAACCCAGGTCCGCCTGTTGTGCCTGTTCTAAGTAATGACCAGAAAGCAGAAGTTATAAAAAGCAGAATTATATCAGTGCAAATAGATGCTGGAGTTACTATTGGGTCTACAAGTGCTACTTCAATCTTGTTGAGTGATATTGGAAGTACGAGCACGGCTCAGGCATTTAGTTTTTGTAAATCGGGGAAGCAGAAAACAATTTCGGTTTCGAAGCTAGGGATAGTTAGTCAGACTTCGGGGACATGCTAATGAAATTTCATCATTATCAAAAGGGTGTGGGGCTTATAGAAGTGCTGGTTGCACTTTTATTATTAGCCGTTGGTGTATTGGGATATAGCATTTTGCAGATCCGTGCAGTTGATGCTTCGAGTGAGGCTTTATCTCGTTCGCAAGGGATGTTAATTACACGGGCATTGGCAGAGAGTATGCGGGCCAACTCAGGTGCACAAACTAATTACCCAGCTGCTGTTCGTGGATTTACGAATATTACAGCTGCACCGACTGTGCCTTCACCGACTTGTTATAATTCGGTCTGTACTCCTGCGCAAATGGCAAATTTTGATGCCTATATGGCAGCGAGAGCGGCTTTTGCAATTGGAATGAATATTACAATGGCGGATTGCCCTGGCGTAGGCTCAGCACCTATTAAAAGACAATGCATATTTGTGGCATGGGGAAATACAACCCTTAGCGTATCAGGCGCAACAGCAGATGTAAGTAATTGCATGAATACATCGGGCGTTTATGTGAACGGATCTAATTGTTTAATGATGGAGGCATACTAAAATGAAAAAACCTCACAGTTTAAACACAACCTCCACACTTTCAAATGCTGTCCACTTCGAGCATAACTCTCGTCTTGCGACTCGACCGAGCCGTGCTCGATTTAATCGTGCCTCAGGTTTTACGCTCATTGAATTGATGGTGGCGTTGGTCTTGGGTTTGTTGATTACGGCGGCAGCGGTACAACTTTTCCTGGGTGGCTTACTGACTTCGAAAATGCAGCAAGCAAATGCGGAATTACAGAATAGTGGTGTTTTTGGTCTAGATTATGTTGCTAGGGATTTGCGACTGGCAAATTATACCAATACTGTTTTTCCTAGTTTAAATGAACGGACTCCTTGGGGTGGACTAGTTTTAACGGCTGTAACAGCAACGGTAACTAATGCAAATATTCCAATTCCAGCGTCAGCTCCTTTTATTTCCAATGGATTGTTAAGTCATAGTGTGGGTACTGGTGAAACAGTCAGCACAACTCAAAATGAATGGCAAGGTCTATCGAATGTCAATGTCGCAAGTGATCAGTTGACGATTCAATTTGTTGCACCAAATGCCATGGTGAATTGCGAAGGCGATAATGTTCAGGCAGGGGACTATGTTATTCAGCGCTACTTCGTAAGACGCGCTGATGCGGCTGCGACCACAGGTACAGATTATGGTTTAGCTTGTGATGCCAACACACCGACTGCGACTGGTACTGCGCCTGTTGCGACACCAACAACCATTTCAGGGTTTGGTGGGGCAGGTGAGCTTATTATGCCACGAGTGGATCATTTTGCAGTTCAACTAGGTACTCGGTTGGTAACAACCGTATCGGGAGTTGAAACTGTTCGATTGGCGTATTACACCATTAATCAATATCGAGCGGTTGCAGCAGCAGCTCGTACGGCGGGCACAGAACCCCCACGAATTGTTTCGGTAAAAACAGCAGTACTAGTGCGTTCAACGGATGATACGCGAAGCAATGATATTGATTTAACGGGAAGCATAAATATTCTTAATCAAAGTGTCACTTTAACGAATACCACAAATAAATATGCTCGACGTGTTTATAGTACTACGGCGACATTTAGAAATGGTTTGGGGGAAGGATCATGAAAAGACTACAGACACTCAAACGTCAACAACGTGGTGCAACTTTAATTGTGGTTTTAATTATGTTGCTCATCATTACCATCGTTGGTGTCATGGCGATACGTATAGCAATGACCTCATTAAATATTGCAACGAACAGTCAAATTGGCCAATTATTAATGCAAACTGGTGATGTACCCACCAATCTTTTATTGAATAGAACCACATATAAAGATTTGACATCGGTGAGCAGTGTAATAGGCAAAGTGATTAGTGATCAAAAAGATCCGTTAACGCGTGGAAACGAATATGTGTTCTGTTATCGACCTACAGCTGCTTTAAATGTGAGTAGTGCTTTAGATATGACCGTATTGATCCCACCATTAGCAACCGATCCTGATAACACTAAGGCAGCTGTAGATAGTTCAGAGACAAATCGTAGTGGTTTTTGTGATTTGGAAAGTGATTTTGGTAGCTCTCGTGAGGCTGTTGTAACGCAAGTCGCGATTAAATTCATTAATGAGACGGAAGTTGGTGCTGCACGCGGTAAATATTTGGATCGTGGGACGGATGCGAGTACGGATGCTAAGAGCCAACAAGGCAAGGTGGATGGGCGTGTTCGAATAACAGCAACGTCAATTTTGCCGAACTATTCAAGTGCCGATTTGGCTACAGTACAGCAGGAATGTATTGGTAATGGTAGTGGCGTTGGTTATATCAATGATAATACTGATACAGGCTTACGCACTAAAAAAACAATGGCAGATTGTTTGACTGATTATGGCATACCTGTCAATACTCAAATTCAAGAAATTGATTTGAAGACGCGCTTTATTCAGATCACTGCACCGACATAATTGGGGAGAGTTAGGATGAAAAACCAAAGAC
>JAVXBC010000219.1:0-2961 GCA_036660195.1 Acinetobacter sp. | reverse complement strand
GGTCGGTATTGATGGGGCTTGGTATTTCGGGCATGCATTATACCGGTATGATGGGACTGATTATTGAGGGCTATCAGAGTGCTTATGATCCCTTACTGACTGTTTTCTCTATCTTGATTGCGATTAGTGGATCGGGTTTAACCTTTTGGCTGATTTTTAAATATAAAAGTGCGGTTAGCAAGAAACTGTTGTACCAATGGTGTGTCGCATCGATGATGGCCTTGACCATCGTGAGTATGCATTATACGGGCATGCTTGCAGTCTCGTTCTATCCAACCCATAGTGATAAACTGGTCATGACCCTTGAAGCAGGTCAAAGCATCGTTTTATTTGTTGTTATCTTTATTACCTGTTTGATTTTGGTGGCAGCATTTGTTGTTGCGGTGCTGGAGCAACGTTTAGAAGAGCGCAATATTCAACTTTCTCTGGCCAATAAAGAGCTGGCAAATCAGGCAGTACAGGACAATTTAACCAAGCTGCCCAATCGATTGTATTTGGCGGAATACGCCCATTTTTTGTTTACAGATCAACGCTTCCGCAATGAAAGCATTGCCTTTTTATATATCGATTTAGACCGCTTTAAAGCCGTAAATGATGTCTTTGGGCATCATGTTGGGGATCAATTATTGGTTCAACTAACCACTCGGATTCATCGCCACTTAAGTAAAAATGAAAAAATTCTCAGAATTGGTGGGGACGAGTTTCTGATGGTGCTGGAGCAGGCCACTCCTGAGCAAGCGTGCCAAATGGCGGAGCACGTGCTGGAGTTGATTCAAGATAGCTTTTTGATTGCGGGTAAAGAAATCAATGTGTCTGCGAGTATTGGTATTGCGATGTATCCTGAGCATGGTAGTAATTTGCAGGATTTACTGATTAATGCCGATGCAGCGATGCTGACCTCAAAATATCAGGGACGAAATACCTATTCTATTTTTAATTACAGTTTTGACCAACAAGAAGCGAAAAGCCAAACTAAGCTAATCAATGACTTATATAAAGCCGTAGAAGAACAACAGTTTGTTTTGTATTACCAGCCTAAATTTACCATCCAAGATCAACGGATTTGTGGAGTCGAGGCGCTGATTCGCTGGAAGCATCCGACTTTAGGTTTGCTGACCCCCAATATGTTTATTAAAGGCGCGGAAAAAACGGGGCTGATCATCCAAATGGGGTATTGGGCTTTGGAGCAAGCATGTAAACAACTGCAAATCTGGGAACGAGAGAAAATTGAACTGTATCCGATTGCTGTGAATTTATCGGCGGTGCAGTTTGAGCATAAGCATTTATTTAATAATCTTGAGCATCTTTTTGATAAATATAAAGTCAATCCAAATCATTTAATTATTGAAATCACTGAAAGTACGGCCATGCACCATATCGAAGGCAGCATTCGTACCTTACAGCGGTTACGTGAAATGGGGATTCGTTTGGCGATTGATGACTTTGGGACAGGACATTCCAGCTTTTTATATTTAAAAAATCTTCCTGTGGATGAGTTGAAGATTGATCGTGGCTTTATTCATGAGCTGACCGTTGGTTCAAAAGATGAAATGATCTTAGAAAGTATTGTTCATCTGGCGATTCGCTTGGGTTTAGTCGTGACGGCAGAAGGTGTAGAAAGTCCTTTGCAAATGGAAATCTTGTCGCGTTTAGGCTGTCAGCAATTACAAGGTTATTTGTTGGGTATGCCTATGGATGTTAAGCGCTTAGAAGAGTTTGAGTACACATCGTCAACTTATTTCAATTAAGCGATATCTACAATTTGTGCTGATGGCTGATCGCTTTTATGGTGATGTAATTCAGTTGAGAGTCTAATAAAAAAATAAGCAGTGTTCGCAAAATCCTCTATCTAGTGATATCGGCTTTTTATGTATTCTTTAGAATCTATTCGTTTTAGTGTCCTGTTGTCCGTATACCAAGCTGTTCAATTCAATCAGTTCAAAACATTGGGAACAATTTGGAATTAAATAATTATGGTTAGAGTCGCTACTAAGGTTGGTGATGTTTTTTCTGTAAAGTTGGATAATGAGGTGAAAAAATATTTCCAGCTCATTGCTTTTGATTTAACACAATTAAATAGTGATGTGATCAGAGTATTTAAAAAAGTGTACCCTATCCATGCAACTCCTACGTTATTGGATATCGTTAATGATGATGTCGATTTTTATGCGCATTGCGTCACTAAGTTTGGCATAAAAATGAATCTTTGGGAGAAAGTTGGAAACATATCTGATGTGGGTGGAACTTCTAGAATATTATTCAGAGACACAGATGATTATGGTGTTATGGTAGGGGAAGAACCAATAAAAATTTCTCATAATTGGTTTGTATGGCACATTAATGATGATAAATTTACTTATGTTGGAAACCTAGAGGGAGAAAACCGTAAAGCAGAAATAGGTGTGGTTATGCCCCCTTTGGCTATAGTAGAACGTATAAAAACAGGGAAATATAGTTTCGTATATCCAGAGTTTGAGTGAAATTTATAAAATGGCCTCAGATTAGGCTTAACAAGATAAAATAATGCCTGATGTATGAGGGGTAACGGAAGTTTTGCTCCAAGTTGTCATTGGGTACAGCGTGATTAAGTGTACGTTCAGATCGGATCAAACAATGTTTCTGTACATCTAAGTTGTAGCTGATAGCGCTTAACGTTCTCTTCTTACCCACTACCAGAGAGGGGAAGCATCCGAATTGACGACGAATGCAATGTACTAAGCTGATGGGTTAAGGGAAAATTATCAATAAAATCTCATTCATAAATCTGCTACAATTGCGCCAATTTTAAGTTATCACTTTACGGGTTGGATACACATTTATAAGTTGTGTACAACGCCGTGTACCTATTGAAGATTTCTCTTATGTTTAAAGATCAATTGGCGAAAGAAGTCGCGGCTCGTAGGACTTTTGCGATTATTTCCCACCCCGATGCTGGTAAGACCACCATGACAGAAAAATTGC
>JAVXBC010000218.1:0-3008 GCA_036660195.1 Acinetobacter sp. | reverse complement strand
CAGAAGGTACTATTTTATGGTTTTGTTAAATCCGTACTTTATTTAAGCGAAATAGAGGCGATTAATCGAAAGTCTAGATTTTATGATGTGAGTAGAGCCACTTGCAAAGACAGTTTTGTCACATAAACCTATAGTATTTAATTTTTCCATAAGTAATTGCATGGGCAAGTTAAAGAAATTCCTCTTGCTTATAGTAAATAGCCTAAGTAGCATCTAGTTGGTAAGACTGGCTATTTTCCAAATATTAGGGTGGAAATCAGGAGGATATAAATCCTAATGTAAGGACATGACTGACGACTTGTAAAAAACTTTTAAATTTCAAAAAAGAGTGATTTACACATAACAGAAAACAACATCGACTATTTGTTTTATGATGATAATTATCAATACTATTAAAAAATAGAGTGAGGGTGCATATAAAATTAAAAGCATTTATTTAAGTCGAGCAATTTCTTATTTTATATTACTTTCAATGTGAAGCCATAATTCTTTATTTAGAGAAACCATAGCTTCAACATATCCGAATGGGACGTTTTATATTATTTCAATTCGCTCGATGACTTTCCGAGTTCACGGCGTGCGATAATGAGTTGCTGAATTTGTTGCGTACCTTCAAAAATATCTAGAATTTTAGAATCTCTTGCCCATTTTTCTAAAAGCTCATCTTCGTTGTAGCCGACCGTTGACGCAAGTTCGACGCACTTAAGGGTAATTTCATTACAAATTCGACCAGCTTTGGCTTTGGAGATGGAGGCTTCTTTTGAGTTCGGTTTCTTGTTATCTGCCATCCATGCGGCTTTTAAGGTCAGTAAACGAGCCGCTTCCCATTCGGCTTCCATACGATAAATTTGGCTCGCAATATGAGTCGTTTGTAAGTATGGCGTTATATATTGAGGATCCAAACAATCGCTGAAGATCTCTTTAATGCGTTCTAGTGAGGCCTTGGCACAGCCTATAGCCATCGCTGCAACGAGCGGACGGGTATTATCAAAAGTTTCCATCACGCCAGCAAAGCCTTTAGCAATGTCAATTTCCGCATTTCCCAGTAGGTTGTTGGCTGGTACTCGGCAGTCGATTAAACGAATAACTGCGGTATCAGAGGCTTTGATTCCTAGCTTATGTTCTAAACGTTCTACTGTCATACCAGCAGTTCCTTTAGGAATTACAAAAGATTTGATCGCTGAACGACCTAATTTTTTATCCAGAGTTGCCCAAACGACGATAGCGTCGGCACGCTCCCCTGAAGTCACGAAAATCTTTTCACCATTTAAGATGTAATCATCACCATCTTTTATTGCTGTGGTGCGAATAGCGGCAGAGTCCGAGCCACAGTTTGGTTCAGTGATTGCCATAGCTGCCCATGTGTTTTTGAAGCGCTCTAACTGCTCCTCATTGGCAACAGCTGCAATTGCTGAGTTTCCCAGTCCTTGACGAGGCATCGATAGGAGTAAAGCTGTATCTCCATAACACATTTCAATTACACTTAAAGCGGTAGAGAGATTCACTCCATTTTTATTGCCTTGTTCATTGGTACCTCGCTTGCCGACAGCAGCCCCCGCATTCATACCTTCACCACCCTCATTCATACCATCGACCAAAGATGCCAGCATATCCAGTTCTTTAGGGTAGCTGTGTTCAGCTTTATCGTATTTTCTAGAGATAGGGCGAAGTACATTGATGGCCACTTGGTGGGCTTGATCAATCAGTAATTTAAATTTTTTAGGGTTTTGTAAATTCATGCCAGTTTTCCTTTTTATTATGCATGTAGACCAGAGTGAACAATTGCTGTTGCACGTAAATCACGATACCAACGCTCAACAGGGTGTTCTTTGGTGAATCCGTGCCCACCTAAAATCTGTACACCATCGGTGCCAATTTTCATGGCTTTTTCGGCACAAAGTAAACGTGCTAAATAGGCTTCACGGTGAAATGTCTGTCCAGATTCAGCTAGACTTGCGGCATTTAGAATGAGCATACGCATGGCATCAATTTCGATGGCCATATCTGCAATCATAAAAGCAACACTTTGACGGTGAGAAATCGGTTCACCAAAGGCGGTACGTTCATTGGCATATTCAATACAATATTTTTTGACCGCTTCACATGTGCCGACCGCCATTGCACACCACATTAAATTGCCGAGGTCTAAAAATGCCGTGTAGTTGAAATCTTCATCACCTAAGCGTAAAGCAGGGGTTTGATTAAAAATTAAAGTTGCTGTTTCCGTTGCTTTGAGCCCCATAGCGGGAGATTTTTTAAACTGAATACTTTCATCCCGTCTGAGAATAAAAACTTCAGCTTGGCCATTAAGTTCAGCACTGACAAGGAAAATATCTGCACTTTCAGCCAATAGTACCAGTGTCTTTTCACCTTGAATAAAATATTGACCATCACGTGAAATGGCTTTGGTTTTTAACTGGTAAGGATTAAAAGCAGGCGTAACTTCTTGAATTGCAAAGCTAGCGCGAATGCTACTGTCTTGCGCAAAACTGTTTAAATATAAAGCTTGTACTTGCTCAGAACCCCATTGTGTAACGGCATTAATCACACTAAAGGTAGAGAGCATACCAGCGGCTAAACTAAAATCACCTTTGGCCAAATGCTCCGCAATAAGTACATTACTCAGAATATTTTTCTCAGCAGCGACACCACCGAGTGCCTCAGGCAAAGCATAAAAGTTCAGACCTAGCTCTTCGATATATTGCCAAAGTTCTGTTGGAAAAGTTTCATTTTGATCGGCACTTGCGGCTAATGGGTAAAGTATATCGGCGGCAAACTGTGACATGGTGTCGATGGTCATTTGCTGATCTTCTGAATAGCTCAGATCAAATAATGATTTTTCTTGATTGTTAAGCCGCTGTTTATGTAGATCTTTATTTGCTTTAAAGGCTTTTTGTGTTTTTGATAGAGTCTTATAGCCAGCTTTTGAGCCTTGATAAAGCGATTTCTCGATAAATTTTCTAAGTTTTAATTGGTCAAGTACGTCGCTACTTGCCATTTTTGTGATC
>JAVXBC010000217.1:0-3020 GCA_036660195.1 Acinetobacter sp. | reverse complement strand
CATCTTGCTCCCTACCGAAATTAATCTTTGTTGCACTTCTTCTGAGAATCTAAGTGATTAAAAATAATAAAGGCTATATCCAATAAAAACGATATACAAGTTCAATCAAATATCGTATTATTTCGATATATAGTTTTGAGTATCGAAAATGAAGTCATTAGATGAGATCAAATTTTCTATCCTAGAATTAGTGCCTGTTAGAGAAGATCAAAGCATTGAATTTTCACTCCGCCACGCACTCGAACTTGCCCAACATGCCGAAAAACTCGGTTATGAACGGTTTTGGTTGGCTGAACATCACAATATGGATGGCATTGCCAGTTCTGCCACCGCAGTTTTACTCGGATTTATCGCAGCACATACAAAGCATATTCGCTTAGGTTCGGGCGGCATTATGCTGCCAAATCATGCGCCTTTGATTGTTGCAGAACAGTTTGGAACATTGGAAACGCTTTACCCTAATCGTTTTGATCTTGGTTTAGGTCGTGCACCTGGAACGGATCAACTAACCATGCGTGCATTACGTCGAGGTCGACAGGAAACCGAGGAGCAATTTCCTCAAGATGTGATGGAAATTTTGCAATACTTCGGAACACCACAACCGAATCAGAAAATTATTGCCACACCGGGGCAAAATACGAACGTGCCCGTATGGCTACTTGGTTCAAGTTTATTTAGTGCACAATTGGCTGCAAAACTGGGACTACCCTATTCATTTGCCTCACATTTCGCGCCACGAATGTTGGGACAAGCAATCCAAATTTATCGTGAAAATTTTCAGCCTTCTGAATATTTAGATCAACCTTATGTGTCGATGGGTGTACCTACAGTTATTGCGGCAACAGATGAAGAAGCTGAATATTTAGCAACAAGTTCTTATCAACGAATTTTAAATTTGATTCGTGGACATAGTCTAAAACTCAAAGCACCAATCGAATCTACCCAAGGCTTGGCAAACGCTGCTGAGCAAATGGCGATTCAAAATTTCTATGCGATGGCTCAGATTGGTTCGCCAACGACTGTCAAAGCAGGCTTAGAAAAAATTGTGGCGCAATATGACGTAGATGAACTCATCTTTACGTGCGATATTTATGACACTCAAAAACGCTTAGATAACTTCAGCCTATTGATGGATATTAAACACAGCTAATCATTTCAAAATAAGCATTTTCCTATGTGGGAGGTGCTTATTTCACCACACCACTATACTGATAATTACTTTGCGTTTTCGCATATCTGAGATATTTTCCTAGCGGTTTACCATCTTTATTCAATAATAAGAAATCAATCGTATTTAACTTCTTGTCTATTCGAATATATTCAGGCACCTCTTGACCTCCTTGATGATTTTGACAATCAAAACTCACCTCGACATGATTTAAGGCTGCTTTTTTAGTCTGAAAAATTTTTACAGGTTGCATACTTCCATCGGGATTAGGCTTAAATGCGTTGATTGCATAAGCGCCCATGCAACTACTGGCTTTGTAATAATTCTCTACTAGATAGACAGGCTGTTGAGCAAATGCCGTTTGCTTGACATCCAAGATAAAACCCGTTTCGATCGGCGTTAAAACACTTTTCCCTGTACTGTTGCTTTGCACATAAGAAGAATGTTCTCCCATCGTCCCGCCACTTCCGACATCAAAAGTATAAAACTTTAACTTTTTATCTGGTGAAAAATGGATGCGTAAACTATAGCTATCTTGAATATTTGGAAAGCTATAATCAAAACTTGTAGGATCTTGTTTGATTTTCGCTACAACAGCCGATTCAATATCCTGATTTATTTCATAAAATGCTTTTTGTTCATATTGTTTAATTAGCTTTTTTTCAAATTGAGCCAATGTTTCAGCATGTAGCGGTGAGATCAAAACAAAGGGGAAGATAAGTGCAAGCTTGTTCATTTTAATTTTCCTATTTTTATCTTTTGTAGAAATGGAAAGCGCAGCCTAAACTACGCTCTCTGTGTCGAGAATTTAGTACGCACTTTTTTAGCCAATGCGACGCTTTAAACCAGTCAATTGTAAAATACGGGTTGAAATTTCTTCAATCGACATTTCCGTGACATTGAGATACTTAATGCCCTCAGAAATGTAAATGCCTTCAATTGCACGCAATTCCATTTGGCACTGGCTAAAACTTGCATAACGGCTATTGGCTTTACGTTCACTACGAATTGCCACCAATCGCTCGGCATCAATCATTAAACCAAACAGTTTACTTTTATGTGGCCGCAATACCGCAGGTAAACGGTTATCGTCTAAATCTTCTTCAGTTAAAGGATAATTTGCCACTCGAATTCCAAATTGTAATGACAAATAAATCGAAGTTGGCGTTTTTCCAGAGCGTGAAACGCCTACTAAAATAAGATCAGCTTTATCATAATGGCGAGTGCGCGCACCGTCATCATTATCTAAGGCGAAATGAACTGCATCAATACGCGCTTTGTACGATTCCGAATCAGTCACGGCGTGGGTTTGCCCGACCAAAGTAGTTGGTGGCGTGCCTAATTCTTGTTCAAGTTTACTAATCAATCCCTCAAATACATCCAAATTTACGGCTTTTGCAGTATTCACAATTTCACGGGCATTGGGGTCAACCAAAGTATCAAAAACCAGCGGTAAACATCCATCTCGAGTTTGGCAAGCGTTGATCTCTGCAACAACATCCATCGCCGCTTCTTCGGTGGTGATATACGGCATAATATGGATATCAAAATCGACGTTTGGAAACTGTGCAAGTAGTGAATGTCCAAGGGTTTCCGCGGTAATGGCTGTGCCGTCTGAAATAAAAAAAACACTCCGTTTAATTTGTTTACTTTCGGGCATCAAAATTCTCCTTAAACATTTGTCTTAGTGCTTTATAATCTTTATAGTAAACGCATCTAACTTGGCTGTCGCTTAGTAAAATTCTAAATCTAGGCACTTTCGTATAATTTCATATTAATGATAGCCATTCATACTGCAAAAAAGTGGAGTAAATACTTTGGAAGCGCGCGTAATCGGTCTGGAAAAATTAGG
>JAVXBC010000216.1:0-3030 GCA_036660195.1 Acinetobacter sp. | reverse complement strand
TTAATAAATATAGAATTTCTTATGATGCAATGCTGAGCGGTGCATTGCTTAATCGTGCACTTAACTCTTTGTAGTAATACAGCATCTGCCCCATCAAAATATCTGTGTGGGTGACCGCCACCATGACCATCGGATGCTGTGGGTGGTGGACAGCAGTTAAAAACACTTTGCCATTGTCCGCATCAAGAGTAATGGTTTGGCAGCCCAACAATTGAATTTCTGTAATAAATGCATTCACCATAGCCAAGATGGAGCTGCTGACTGCTGCAATTTTTCCTGTATTGTCGATATTTTTCTTTGAAGCCAAAGCAAGCTCAAAACCATCCGATGAGCACAACATCACAAAGTCGATGCCTGTAACGGTATTTAAAAAACGTTGTAACTCGATATGGGCAGATTCAATCAGTGCTTGCGGAATTTCACGTGAACTATTCATTTATCCTACCTATGCAACTGCAGATTCAGCTTGCATTTCTATTGTTGCAATTAGTGTTTCAATCATCAGTAAAACATCATCTTGTTTACGCGCATCAACGGCAAACAGCGGAAATTGTTTTTGATGGAACTGCATCCAATCACGATAAATTTTGAGCTTCTGCTCATCTTCTTGATCTAAATGCGTAATGCCAACCACCACATTTGCCCCATACTGCTCAAATGCTTTTAAATAAAACTCTAAATCCTTTAAACGATCTGCTTGGCTATGATCAATTAAGATCACGATTCCCATTGCACCCTTGCAGACAATAGACCACATAAAATCAAAACGATCTTGGCCTGGAGTGCCGTACAGGCCTATCTGCGTACCGTCTTCAAGGCTAATTTCACCGTAATCAATACCCACAGTCGTCAAAAATTTATGGTGCGCTGCAGTATCTGTGTTTACTGCTTCTGTCGTTACGACAGGAATATCAGACAATGCTTGAATGGCAGCAGATTTTCCTGCCCCCATGGTTCCCCCGAAAACAATTTTGTACTGCTGTAGTATCATCAAGAAGTCCCAAGAACAATAAAATGCCTAATGAATCACATTATATTTAACTTTATTGACAAAAAACATCAAATTTTAAACCATTTAGTAAAATCCACTTACATATTCCCCTACTTTTTGTATACCTTTTGAGCTTTTTTATACACATGTATACTATTTAAATTATCTTAAGTATTTGTCTTTTCTTGTTATTTTTATTAAATAATAAGAATCATACTCAGTTAGGCAGTGATTGGCATTATTTACCAAGAAAAATTCAATCTATAACTCAGATCAATAGATACATTTGAAATATTTTTTCCAATCGATAAAACAAGAAACTTCACGTTTTTCATATGTTTAATCGATGGTTTCTTCGCTTAATTTCTGTATCCAGACGGAATGAGCTGATTTAAACAAAAGGTCACTATCGATTTTGATTCTTTATTCGGGCTTGAACTGTACTCTTTGGCTTATTCGAAGAAGGGATAAGTTTTTTCTAGTGGCTTATTTTCATTACAGAATAAAACTGGTAAGGCTCATTAGAGCTGTAATCACGATGAACTTTGAAGAGGCTTCAGTTATTTGATGCATTTATTTCACTAACGTTCTAACCATAAAAAATCCTCCAAAGTATTGGAGGATTTTCGGTACAGATTGAAAGCAAGCTTATACTTGCACACTCACCTGACGTTGCTGTCGTGACGCTGGCAAAAGTTCTTCGAATCTTTGCATCAGTTCAGAGTTTTCAGTTTGCCATTTCGGCTGCTTGTCTTTATCAATCAGTAAGGCACGGACACCTTCAATCATGTCACCCTGCTCAAACCAAATATCTTGTAAATCACGCTCCAATTGCATGCACTGTTCTAACGATAGCCCGCGCCCTACATGCTGAAGTTTTAGGCTGATTTGCTTGGCTAGCAAAGAACGCTGTTGTAAATTTGCTAAGATCTTTTCAGCCCAATCCATATAATCACTATCTAATGTATTGGCAAGGCTGTCTTCAATTTGGGCCAATTCAGCATGAGAAAAATGCTGGCGAATCGCATCTTCATACTGTTTTAATTCACTAGGCGCAGGTTCTTTTAAATAACGCGCAATGGTCTGCTCAATCGACTGTTGGGTTAATTGCGCGGCATGGCCTAGTTCTGTTTGTAACTGCTCTAAGTGTTCACTCGGCACCAGGTAATCGATTAAGTCTAAGTGCAAAGCATCGCTACTGCTGATCTGTTCACCCGTCACTGCCATATACACGCCCACATCATCTAAACGAGATAAGAAATGGGTTGCGCCCACATCGGGGAAAAAGCCAATCGCGGTTTCTGGCATGGCAAAACGTGATTTTTCACTGCTGACAATAATCTGGCAAGCTTGTGCCAAACCAAAACCACCACCCAAAACATAGCCATCTAAAAACACCAATACAGGTTTCGCATATTGGCGCAGGCTCTTCAGCATGTGATATTCATCTGCAAAATAGCGCTGATAGTTCGCAGTTCCATTTTGATAACTGTCATACAGGAAGCGAATATCCCCGCCTGCACAAAAGGCTTTCGGGCTATTGGAGTTAATCAAGATGGCTTGAACCTGTTCGTCCTCGCGCCACAGTTCTAGCTGTTGGCTAATGCCATGAATCATACTTAAGGACAGTGCATTCAGATGACTCGCACGATCTAGCGTAATCACGCCTAAATGCCCTTGGAGGCTGATCTGTAAATTATTTTCCATGCGCAGACTCCTTATTTATTGATTTTTAAATTGTGCTGGACGCTTTTCCACAAAGGCTTTCATGCCTTCTTTCTGGTCAGACGTTGCAAAGATGGAATGGAAAGTGCGACGCTCAAAGCGTAGCCCCTCACTCAAACTCACTTCAAAAGCACGATTAATGCTTTCTTTAATCATCATGGTGGCAGTGAGGGATCGTTGCGCAATTTTTTCCGCAGCCTCTAGGGTATAGGCCAATAATTCTTCTTTCGGTAGCACACGCGCCACTAAACCACTTTGCTCGGCCTCAACCGCGCCCATTTGCCGTGCGGTTAAACACATTTCCATGGCTTTGG
>JAVXBC010000215.1:0-3159 GCA_036660195.1 Acinetobacter sp. | reverse complement strand
TTCTTAACACCAAAACTCAACATCAAGCCAAGTTACTGTTATTCAACAAGTTAATCACCAAGATCGTCTCCAACAGTGCCGCATTCTACTCGATTAAATATACTTAGCAAGTGCTTTATTTGAATGAGTTACTCAATTGGTTTATTTTTAAACGTAAAACAGATTTATTGTTCAGTGTTTAAACGTCAATAAAAATAGGATTCTCATTTAAATATTCGGCTCGCTGACCCTCTGTAGGTGAGAAAGCCAAATCCATAAGATTTATTCTTTTTCAGCGATGGATTTCGGTCGATGTGGAATGTATTGCAATGCGACTAGGCGTGAAACCACTACGGCGAAATACATAACGCCGCCAAACATTTGCAACATGGTCAATACTCTTGCTGCTGGAGTAACAGGCATCAAATCGGATAATCCGGTGGCAGATTGCAAACTAAAACTTAAAAACAATAAATCCAACCAAGCCTGAAATGGCTGACCATGATTTGGATTTTGAAAACTGTTCGGAACGAGAATCTGGCAAATGCTATATAGAAATGCAAAACCCCATGCTATCAAGGTAAAAACCGCCCCTGCTGCAAAAAGTTCATCTTTAGTTAGATAGCGGTCTGCAAACATGTATCGGAGCAATCCATACGCGGCATAAAAATAGGCGACCGCTTCAAAGCTGTAAGCGGTAATTTGCACCGAATGGCTATCATATCCAATCAAAATTAAGATTGAAAATAAAAATGCACCGCTCACGAAAAACAAGCCAAAATAACTAAAAATTGGGCTTTGTCTTATCACTTTGGCGATAAGCAATAACGCCAAAACACCCAATGACCATGTCAATGCCCGATAGTCATTATGACCATAAGTCATGGTTGCAAAAATAAGAAGTATCAACTGAACTAACAGCAGCCATGCAGAAGGCAATAATCGAAAGGCGTGCCAAAATTGTCTTAAACTATGCATGATTGATTCCCAAAACTTGTTTTGTTAATTTTATTGATTCATTTATTTATTACAGCGTCTAGCGTCACTTGGTCGCTAAAAAAGCAACGATCATTTTTGCCAGCTCTTGCTGTAACCGCTGCTCTTCGATTAAAAAAGTGTTTTTACTGGCATATCGCATCATGGTAAATAAAGTGCTGTTAATAATCACAAAAGATTTGTGTTTTAAGGTTTCAAAATCCCAATGAGGGTAATATCGCCCAAAGATATACATACCAATTTCTAAAAAATGCCGCTCTAATATTTGCGCAGCTTCTGAATCGCTATATCGATCCCAATTTTTTAAGATCTCAATAAAAAAGCCCTGATCAGATTTTAAT
This sequence comes from Acinetobacter sp., assembly GCA_036660195.1. GTDB lineage: Bacteria > Pseudomonadota > Gammaproteobacteria > Pseudomonadales > Moraxellaceae > Acinetobacter. The sequence continues at coordinate 1,843 of JAVXBC010000215.1, read as the reverse complement.
GTTTTAAAACCAAACGCAACGCTTAATGTGATGATGTCTTGAATCGTTGTTTGCTGTTGCAACATGACGAGCTGTTTGAAAGCCTGTCCTAGGTTCTCACTTTTGCGCAACAACAGTTCCGCTAAAATTTGCTCTTTATTTTCAAAATATTGATAAATAGAACCAACACTGACCCCTGATTTTTCAGAGATTTTAGGCGTTGTCACATTTAACACGCCATATTCTGAAATACATTTCTGTGTGCCTTCCAAAATACTTTCCACGATCATTTTAGCGCGCTTTTGTTGCGGTTGTTTTCTCATGTTCAGCTCAATTTAAATGCGAATTGAATGCGAATATTTATTCATATTAAACTTTAATTGAAGAATAATCAAAGGTATTCTGCAATGCAAAACATCGTAAAACCTAAACGTTTAGCTCCATTTGAGGACATGACTCAATCCAATCTAAAAACTAAAATTTTAGGTTACATGACCAAACAAGAGGTACAACCCACGTTTGAAGACTATCTTGCCATTAATAGCGCACTTCAAAGCGGAGATGCGCCAATGGATAAAGTTATGCTCTGGGCGATGAAAAATCCGAAATTACATCGTAAATATTTTGAAACCGCGTTATATCAAGGGCTCAACCATCTACCACATGAAATTCCAGAATTGACTGAATTTTTTAATTTGGTTGAGAAAACGCCTGCTTGGTACGATCAACAAAAAATAGATGATGCTCTGAAATTCACCTATCGATTAGGGATAAACAATGGCTATATTCTAAGAGATTTGTCCCTAATGACAGGCTATATGTACCCTGGCTTTAATCAACCCTTGGTACTGACGGGGGCTTTAAAGAAACAAGCAGGCACGCGTTTGGCAGAAACCACAAAATGGTGGGTCGATATTACCGAACAAGATGGTTTTTCACGTTTCAGCAAAGGCTTTACTTCAACCATATTTGTACGCTTCATTCATTCTTTGGTTCGACATCAATTACAAAAATCAGAAAAATGGGATGCCGAAACGTGGGGCTTACCTATCAATCAATATGATCAAGCCATGACCAATATTGCCTTTAGTGGCGTCGTTTTAATTGGTATTCGCGCGCTCGGAATTTTCCCCAATTCACAAGAAGTCGATAGTTTCTTACATTTTTGGAAATATGCGGGCTGGCTGATGGGAATTGATGAAAAATGGCTGGTGGATAAAGAAGCAGATGGCTGGAAACTTATTTATTGGATGCAATTTGCACATCCACAATCGGATGAAAGTAGTATTTCACTCGGTTCGAGCCTTTCAAAAGAACCTTTCGAACGTCAATATGGCTATTTACCGAAGCTACAACAAAAATTGGCTTATCGACAACATTTGCAAGTAACCCAGTTTTTTATTGGTCGTAGCAAGATGCAGAAATTAGGCTTAAAACCACAATCTGCATCTTGGTTTGCTTATTATTTGTTCGCTCGAAATTTCACGCTTTACACAGGCGCGAAGCGAATTGATAAATTGCGTTATTTACTGGAAAATAATGGACGAGATGCACAAAAAAATGGCTTATCGCTCTATCAAAAGCAATCGCAACAACTTGCCAGTATGCATCACTAATTTTTTGATTTAGACAATATTTTGCGCAGAGATTTGCCAACTTAAGGACAGATGGTCACTGACTGTCCTTAAGTTTTTAGTTTGTTCTCTTAGCGTTTCACTGCCACCGCTTCTTTTTCACGCTGACGCGATAATTTTTCAACTTTTTCACGCGCACGTTGGCGTTTTAAAGGCGATAAATAGTCAACAAACAACTTTCCATTTAAGTGATCCATTTCATGTTGGATACAAACTGCGAGAAGTTCGTC
>JAVXBC010000214.1:0-3163 GCA_036660195.1 Acinetobacter sp. | reverse complement strand
CCAGCGGGTGCATCAGAAAAATTAACCGATATGCTACGCAGCTTTAAACGTCAGGCCTTACATGCGGCAAAACTCGGTTTGGTACATCCACGCACGGGCGAAGAAATGATGTTTGAAGCGCCGTGGCCAGATGATTTCACCCAGTTGCTTGAAGTGCTGCGTACTGAAAACCAAGCCTACTAAAGCAGTCATATTAAGGAGTTTTGAATGGAGTTTGTTCAAGGTCTACCGCAAGGGGTATTTGTCGGTCAAAGCCAAATCGAACATCCGCAAGCCATTCAAACTGTTAGTCCAAACCTCACTGGATTTAATTTGGCTTTGCATGTGAATGATGATGCAGATCGAGTGCAGCAACATCGAATGTCCCTCTTGAATGAATTCGCTCCATTTGGTGTAGATAAAATGACATGGATGATGCAAACGCATAGCACCATTTGTCATACCATTAATGAGCAAATTTCGTTTATTGCGCTTGAAGGCGATGGTTTGGTCACTCAACGGAAAGGTCATGCGTTGATGATGATGACTGCCGATTGTCTACCTGTGGTTTTGGGTAATGCACATGGCACTGAAGTGGCAAATCTCCATGCAGGATGGCGAGGCTTAGCCAATGGTATTATTGAAAATACGGTCGCTGAAATGCAATCTCCGCCGACATGGGCATGGTTAGGTGCAGCGATTAGTCAGCCTTGCTTTGAGGTGGGTCTGGAAGTTAAAACGATTTTTTGTGATAAATATCCTGAATTAGCATCTACTTTTATTGCTGGAAAAGCGATTGGTAAATATCAGGCGGATTTATATGCGATTGCTCGATTTATATTAAATCGTTTAGGCGTTGAAACGGTTTTGGGTGGTGATCAGTGTTCTTATCTGCAAGCGCAAGACTATTTTTCTTATCGCCGTGATGCAAAAACAGGACGTATGGCAACTTTTGTGTTTATGCAATAAGTGGTTTGGGTGCGGGATTCGCCTAGACTTACTTAAAAATGTTAAACTACTTCTAATGCATTGGTTTTTAAAGTTTCCTATCTGTGACTGATCAAATGACTTCTTCCGTTAAAGTTTGTGTGATTTACCATAGTGCTTATGGGCATACGGCGAAAGTCGCACAATATATCGCCCAAGGTGCGGAGCAAGCAGGTGCGGAAGTACATTTAATTTCTGTAGACGCTGTGCAGTGGGAACAACTAGATCAGGCTGATGTCATCGTGATGGGATGCCCAACTTATATGGGTAGTCTCACTGCTGCTTTAAAACAATTTATGGAAGCATCGTCTAAGCGTTGGTTAGCTCGAACTTGGCAAGGTAAAGTTGCCGCTGGCTTTACCAATGGTGGTGGATTGAGTGGCGACAAATTGGCGGTGCTACAGCAAATCAATTTGTTTGCGATGCAGCATGGCATGCTATGGGCAGGTTTACCGTTTATGCCGACAGGTCGTGGTTCTAGCGATATTAACCGTATGTCGAGCTTTTTAGGTTTAATGACCCAATCTGATAATGCTAGTGTTGAAATTACGCCACCTGAAGGTGATTTGGAAACGGCGATAAAGTTTGGAAAATATTTAGCTGAGTTGCGGTTAAAACATATTACTATCTAATTCAGAGTAATAAAAAACCTCCAACATGGGAGGTTTTTTATTACTTATGTAGCATCCGAGATTTATCTCGCTTCCAGTCACGGTCTTTTTCAGTGGCACGTTTATCATGCAATTGCTTACCTTTAACCAGTGCGATCTCAACTTTAGCTAAACGACCTTTCCAATAGCAGGCTAAAGGCACGCAGGTATAACCCTTTTGGTTCACCGCACCGAGAAGTTTTTCCAACTCACGACGAGACAGCAATAACTTACGTGTACGCGTTGCTTCAGGCACGACATGAGTCGAAGCCGACAACAAAGGCTGAATTTGTGCACCCAATAAGAAAGCTTCACTATTTTTAAAAATGACATAACTTTCGGTCAGCGTCATACGTCCTGCCCGTAAAGATTTAACTTCCCAACCTTGTAACGATAAACCCGCTTCAAATTTTTCTTCAATAAAGTAATCGTGACGTGCTCTTTTATTTTGAGCGATGGTGCCACCATTATGTTTTTTAACGACTGTTGCTTGCGCCATAATTCAAACTTCCACAATTGTGAATATTGTGCCGTAAAATAGAAATTTTTTCCATTATTCAGATGTTTCACGTTTAGATAGAGCGAAGTTTTGCTAAAATAGCCGCACTATTCAAAAACACCGAGTACACCGCATGCTGACAACACGTGTGATTTATCCAGGCACTTTCGATCCAATTACCAATGGTCATGTAGATTTGGTGGTCAGGGCATCAAAAATGTTTGATGAAGTGGTCGTCGCAATTGCATTTGGACATCATAAAAATCCTGTGTTTAGTCTAGAAGAACGTGTTGAATTGGCAAAAGCGTCATTAGGCCATTTATCTAATGTGGAGTTTGTCGGTTTTGATGGTTTGTTAGTCAATTTCTTCCAAGAGCAAAAAGCCACCGCAGTATTGCGTGGTCTAAGAGCTATTTCCGATTTTGAATATGAATTTCAGTTGGCAAATATGAATCGTCAGCTTGATCCGAAGTTTGAATCAGTATTTTTAACACCATCTGAGCAATATTCTTTTATTTCATCGACTTTGGTCAGAGAAATTGCCCGATTAAATGGCGATGTGACTAAGTTTGTGCCTGCAGTTGTCGCTGAGGCATTTGAACGAAAACATCAACAAGGCTGGTAAATGGCTTTATTTATTACAGATGAATGCATCAACTGTGATGTTTGCGAACCTGTATGCCCAAATGAAGCGATTTATATGGGCGAGTTGATCTATGAGATCAATCCTGCGCTGTGTACCGAGTGTGTCGGGCATCATGAGAAACCCCAATGTCAGCTATTTTGCCCTGTGGATTGTATTCCCAAAGATCCGCAACATGTCGAAAGCCATGAGCAACTTATGGAAAAATACGACCGTTTAATTGCGCAAAAAAATACAAGCAATTAAAGTTCAATTTTGATAAGATGCGCCACGAAGTGGGCTGGACGGTCGCTGCTGTGGAGGTCTCCGTGACTGAAGCAGGGGAGGAAAGTCCGGGCTTCATAGGGCAAGGTGCCAGGTAACGCCTGGGCGGTGTAAACCGACGGCAAGTGCAGCAGAGAGTAG
>JAVXBC010000213.1:0-3181 GCA_036660195.1 Acinetobacter sp. | reverse complement strand
GCGAGAAGTCTGTTGCTGAACATAAACACAATGACCCTGTTAGTGGACAAACTTCAACCATGATTTAATTCTTAATTGGCATCTTAGCCCTGCATATTGCGGGGCTTTTTATTGGATGAAATTCAATGGCAGATATTCAAACAGTTTGGGATGTTGCGACAGGGCACGGTGAATACGTCATTCAAGATGGTTCACTCAAATCAGGAAAGGATATTGAAACAGCCGTATTAATCAGTCTGTTTACTGATCGGATTGCAGACATTAATGATGAATTGCCCGATGCAACCAATAACACCCGTAATGACCGCCGTGGTTGGTGGGGTGATACAGGGCAAGCTTATCCGATTGGATCTCGTTTATATCTTTTAGATCGAAGAAAAGCGCCGTTATTTGTTGAGAAAGATGCAGTGAACTATGCGACTGAAGCATTGCAATGGATGATTGATGACAATGCAGTGGCTCGTTTTGATATTCAAGCAAATTTCGTAAAACCGAATCAATTAAGGCTAACCGTTGTTGCTTATCGACAGGACGGCAGCGTAGTAAGCAATATCGCTAAGGAGCTTTGGTAATGGCTTTTAAAAGAAAAACATTAACTGAATTGGTTCAACAGTCACTTCAAAACATCACATCAAGTTTACCTGAGTCAGACTCACTTTTAAGATTTTCCAATCTTAATATCTTGGGTACTGTGCAAGCAGGTATGAATCATCAGCAGTACGGTTATCTTGATTATATTGCTTTGCAAGCCACACCTTATACAGCAACAGATGAGTATCTTGCTGCATGGGGCGCATTACGTGGTGTTTATCAAAAAGCAGCCACTCAAGCCACTGGTACAGTAACTTTCAATGCCGTCTCAGGCGCAGTAATTCCTGATGGTACTAAAGTCATTCGTAGTGATGGCAAGCAATATACTGTTTTAAGTACCGAGCTGGGCACTGGAACTATCACAGCAACGATTCAAGCTGTTGCTGATCCTGATGGTATCAGTGGTGCGGATGGTAATTGTGAATCAGGTACTCAGTTCGCTTTAGGTCAATCAATTTCAGGTGTAAATCCAAACGGCACATCAGGTTTGATTACGGGTGGAGCAGACTTAGAGAGCCAAGAAGAACTGAAAAGCCGTGTAATTTCTGCATATCAAAATACACCACAAGGTGGTGCAAAAAATGATTATGAAGAATGGGCGACTGAAGTATCTATAGTCTCAAGAGCATGGTGTGCGCCGTTAATCTATGGGCCTCCAACGGTAGGCGTATATTTTCTAGTTGAGCCAACCAGTTCAAACCCTTATGGCATCCCACAGGGCACAAATGGCGTTGCAACCGATGAAGAACGTGCAGCACCAGCGACAGGTGATCAATTAATAGTAGCTGACTATATTTACCCAAAGCGACCAGTTACAGCATTGGTTCACTTGCTTGCTCCAACAATTGAAACGATTGATATGAGCATACAAGGTGTAAAACTTTCAGACCGTCCAGCAGTCACAGTATCAATTGCACAATCATTATTGAACAACTCCGCACCTGGTAAAAAAGTTCTAATCGCATCACTTTGGGCAGCAGTAAATAAAGTAGATGGAACAGAAGATTTTTCGATTTTGTCACCGACTGCTGATGTTGTAGTTGGTGCAGGTTCTATTGCTGTTTTAGGTAATATCACTTGGAGCTAGTATGGCTGAATCAAAGTTTACGCTTGCTCAATATACAGGCGCTTTAAAAAATCTTCTCCCTCGTGGACGTGTCTGGTCTCGTGAAAATATCGGGATACAACATGGACTGATTGAGGGGTTGGCAAAATCATTTCAGCAAATGGATAAGGATGCAGTTCAATTATTGGTAGAGGCTTTTCCATCTACTACAACAGATTTGATTGATGAGTGGAATGCTACTGTAGGAATACCAGACTTCTGTTTCGGTGCGCCTGAAACTATTGAGCAAAACCGCCAATACATCGTCGCAAAATTGATTGCTGATGGCGGTCAAACAGTCGATTACTACAAATCCATTGCAGCATCACTTGGGCTAATTATCACTATTCGTGAGTTTTCAAGAATGACACCTGGTACAGGTGCACCAGTCGGATTAATCAATAGTTTGGATGATTGGGCGCATACATGGCAAGTACGGTTAGACATTAACTCACCCTCACTTATCGAATTTTCAGGGGACGTTGAAGCAATTAAGCAGTCACAAGTTTACAAAGCACTATCATGTTTGTTGGGGCGATATAAACCTGCACACACTCAATTTTATATCAGTACAGTTGATCCAGTTGAACCTGTAGGCACAGTGTTTGGTTTTGATCTAGACAACACTTTTATCTCTGGTTTTGACACCAGCACATGGAGCAACAGCTAATGCCAGTTAATCAATTTTTACCTTTTGCGATTGATGAAGATGCAAATGTGATGACGCAAACGGATTATTCAGCTTTGTCGGCTAGACAGTCAGGCTTTCAGCTTGGCGTTGCTTCATCACAGCAATTAAATAAAGTTTGGCGACAAGCTTCTATCATATCAACCGTAATCGCTCAGTTTATTTGCGACCATCAAGTAAGTGATGTTTTAGATAATGGTGAGATTCCAACCTTAGTAACTCAACTTGAAGCTGCTATTCAGTCATTTTTGGGTGGTAACTCAACATTGGTATTACCAGGTACTACAGTTTTATGGTGTGCACCAGTAGTGCCAGATGGATATTTAGAACTTGCAGGTCAAGCCATTTCAAGAACCACTTATTCAGCTTTATTTTCATTATTCGGTGCAACTTATGGTGCTGGTGATGGCTCAACTACATTTAACTTGCCTGATTTACGGGGTGAGTTTGTCCGTGGTTGGGATCATGGGCGAGGTGTTGATTCAGAACGAACCTTAGGTTCGACACAAAGTGACGCTATTCAGAATATTACAGGTAGTCTAAAAGCTGATGTTGTTGATCACGGTAATACTCAGTTTATTGATGCTTTACAGGCTGATGGTGCATTTGAGCGAATAGAGGGCAATAAGAGCTATTCGGGTGACAATGTGGGCGGCAGTGGTCAGGCATGGGGTGCTAGTTTTGATGCATCAAGAGTTGTACGCACAGCGAACGAGACTCGATCGCGAAATATAGCATTAATGTACATTATTAAAATATAAAGGCTATAAGGCATAAATTATGAATTTTAATGACAT
>JAVXBC010000212.1:0-3211 GCA_036660195.1 Acinetobacter sp. | reverse complement strand
ATGAACGGCATATCGAAGCAGCATTGGCGCATGTTAAGGATGGCGTGGCAGGCGTGTATAACAAAGCCCAGTACCTACAAGATCGAAAGCACATCATGCAATGGTACGCTGACCATTTAGAGCAATTGGCAGATGATAAAGTGATTCAGTTTAAGAAAGCATAATTAAGGCAAGAAGAAAGATGAAATTAAGACGAGATAGTGATGGCAATATAGGTGTATCAGAGGAAAATGTTATAAATTTCGCTAATCATTACCTAAATATTATCGAAAAAATAAACACTGGTAAGGAACTTAGTGATGATGAAAAGCTTCATGTAATGCTATTACTACATAAATCAGCCCACGATATGCTTAAAAATCCTAAAAAATATTTGAATAAAAAGCCCAGAGGTAGAACAAATCAATTTACAGGTGATAAGGTTAAAAAATATATCAATACTTTGCTTGCGGTAGGTACAGCAAAAACGCTATTTGAGGCGAGAGAAAAAACAGCCGACCATTTTAAAATGGATTTCGATACGGTAGAAAGAAATTCAAGAAGCATGGATATCGATAAATATATAAACCCCAATAAATAAAGTGCGGAAATAATTAACATTGATTTATTTCCTGTTATACCATTTTTGTATGTGAATAATAAGGAGTAACACTTCATTTGAAGTTTTATAAAGGTACTTAAAATATGTTATTCACATACAGTCAAACTTGCAAATATTTAAATCATTCCCGTGATGCTATAAGAAAACGCCAACTCACAGACCCTACATTTCCCAAAGCCATCAAAATGGGCACATCGAGACAAGCCGCCGTTTACTTCGATTCAAAAGATATAGAAGCATGGATTGAGCTACAAAAGTCTAAAAATCACGGGGAGGTGTAAGTTATGAATGCACCTATTAAACAACAAAGCCCACTTGAGGGAGTGGGCAACGATGCAAGTGAACAAATAATTGAAGCACTTGAAGAACATACAGCTTCATTATTTAACAATAATCCGCTACACAGTGCAATGTTTGAAATGATGGGTGGCTGTCCTTTAGAAATACGTCGTTCGGTTATTGAGAACGCCACCCAGTACGGTCTTGCAGAGGATAATGCGTTGTATGGCTTGGCGGTATTTGATCTATACAGCGAAGACCTACGCCCCACTGGTGCAGTGTTTACCAATCCTACAGTGAATGGATTTAAGGACATTGTTTTCGGTCATGGTGGCTTGTATTTCAATCTGTCAAAGCTGAATGAATTGCCATTGCTTGTGACGGATGATATTCACCTTGCATTTAAAACGGCGTATCCAGTGTACGCACCGTACAAACAAAGCTATGTTGGTGCGTCAACGGTGAAAGGTTTAAGTAAGGTGCATCCTGACCTATGTTTTATTGCAGCAGCACACCAAAAGACTGGTATAGAACGCCGTTACACTGACCTCGATGTCAAAATGGCATTTATTCCTGAACCGCCAAATATTGCCATGTCTCAGACCGAACTGGATGACATGATCAAGGCAGCAATCGACAAGGCGAATGGAATGGAATGGGACGACATTATCCCATTAGATGACACACAAAAGTCCAAAGCAATGACTTACCCAATACAAGCTTTACCGCCTCTATTACGTGGTGCAGCAGAAGCCATAGCAGAACACGTACAAGCACCTATTGCCATGACGGCGCAATGTGTTATCGGTGCAATCTCACATATTGCCCAAGCCCATGTAAACACATTGCATCAATTCAATGTACATGGTGAACCGTGCAGCTTGTTTTTGATTACTGAGGGACAGAGCGGCAGCCGTAAAAGCACCAGCAAGGGACTGGCGGATAAGTCAATAAAAGCCTATGAACTAAGAGCTTATGAGCAATATGGAGATGAGCTACAGAAATGGAAATCTTTACTAGCAGGATTATCTAAAAAAGAGCGTGAAGCATATATTGCTGAAAATCCACCACCACAAGACCCAAGTAGCTTATTTAGTGAGGGTACAATTGAAGCAATTGCAGGTTTATTTATAGATGGTGTAATAAAAAATGCCTCAATATCTAGTGATGAAGCAGCTCAATTTTTTGGTGGGCACACAATGAAAAGTGACACCAGAACCCAAGCTTTAGGCTGTTATACCAAGCTATTTGATGAAGGTTTTGTTCAAAGAACAAGATCAAAGTCTAATATAAATGGAAGTGGTCAAGCTTATGATGTCAGATTGACTTTTAATCTACAGGGGCAACATGAAGTTTTAGCAAATGCCTTAAAAGATGAAGTATTGAGAGAGCAAGGATTCTTGCCTAGATTCATTTTGACCGTTCCTGAGAACTTGGCAGGTAAACGCCTACAGAGCGCTGAATTTGCGGAAAAGAATGCAAACCGAGACCACAGGTTAATTGCCTATTGGGATCGTTGTGAATTGTTATTAGACCCGACACCAATGCCTTTAGCTGAAGGACAACAGCTCACTAAACGCCGTGTTATTCAGTTAACCAGTCAAGCAATAACAGTTGATTTAACCTTTTACAATGAATGCGAGATCCAACAAAACAAAGGCGGCAAGTATGAACATATACAGCCGTTTGCAAGCCGAGCAAGCCAATTAGCACGGCGTTTAGCAACTGTATTTGCTTTCTTTCAAGGTGAGCAGGAAATCACAGCTCAAACCATGCAGGGAGCTTGTGACATTATCAGACACTCATTGGGTGAGTGGTTACGCTATGCGGATATTGAGCCGAAAAAGTCTAATGATGCAGAACTATTACTAAAATGGTTTGCTAAGCAGAAAGACACTAAGATTTTAAAAACCTCGATTAGTACCAATGTAACTCCTAAACATTTACGAAATGCCAATATTCGTGATGTGGCATTAGAGCATTTATCAAATTGTGGCTATATCAAAATTGAAAAAATAGGAGCTAAGGATTACGTCATATTAAATCCAAATATCCCAAATGGGGGCTAAATGGGCTAAAAATGCCTGAAAGCTTTAGCTAGTAAGGTTAAGGGTATCGCCTTTCATTAGGCTGGCTAGAGGCTAAGTGGGCTAAGATAAAAGCTGATTCCTATGAGTGTAATTGAACTTAGCCTATCTAGCCTCCCTTTAGCTTCTCAATAGGCGAATGTGAAACCCTTATGCCGTAAGGTATGCAGAAGATATTAGCCCAGTTAGCCCCTAGATTCCGAGAAAATCTTTATTTTTATACTCAGAAAAGTTTTATATCTTA
>JAVXBC010000211.1:0-3252 GCA_036660195.1 Acinetobacter sp. | reverse complement strand
CTCCGTGAGTTCGAATCTCACCGCTTCCGCCAAATTTTGAATTAAGCCCTTGTAATAACAAGGGCTTTTTTCTTGTCTATGATTTTACCCCACAACCTACCCCTCATAAAATTTTGGATTGAATCGGCTTTTTTGAGTCGTATTCGGAAGATCGTGGAATGCAGTTTAGAAAACTGTGTCTAAATCAAACTAAATTTATAGTGCCTTTATAACGGCTTGTAATTCTAAATATTTTCAACTATCCATTCGCTTAGCTTACTTGACGCTCTCCACCGTGCAGATTATCCTTAGCCTGCTGACCTACATTGTCAGTCGGTTTTGACAGACCGTTATCATCTAGCACATCAAAAAAGTAATTTTTTGGTGGCGAACTCGTTCGTCCCCCCTTCGTAGCGGTAGGACGAGGGAGGGACGCCTTGTGCGTGCCGGTTCCTAGATGACTGGTCTGTCAACCCTTTCTCGTTCTGCCACCATCATTTGACAGTGACTTGGTAGAACTTCTAATTCATCTAGGAGTATGCCATGCGCTTACATCAAGACAGTCTTTTATATTTCTCTTTTTACATGTTTGTGCCGTTGGGTGATTAGACCTGATGCCGTGCAGTCAATGCATAGCTGTGTCGATGACTTTCTAAGAATAAAACTTTTTCAAGTACATATTACCGATATGAAGATGAATCTCTCATGCTGTTTTGAGGGTCATAGATCTGTGTGCTTTATCGTCTATAACACTTCAAAAAAACATAGATATTCATTCCAACATTCATGCATGGGGAGCACTGCGTCTGATTAAGACCAAGACCAGTGATGCCTATAAAAAGAGAAAATGATTATGTTTAAAACCTTCCTAAAAACTGCCCTTATTTCATCACTACTTGCAGGCGCATCATTGGCGCAGGCAGGCTGGTTTGCGCAAGCCAGTGAAGCCTATTTTGTTCAGGCCCGCAATTTGGGTGGTGGAGTGTATCAGTGCATGTATAAAACCAATCCGGGCAATCGTGGTTGGCGTAATTTCACGGTGAACTTTCAGGGTGGTTGTCCGCGCTTCGTTCACTTTAATGCGCAGAATGGTCAAGTTACTGTACCCAACTAAAGACGGGGAGCATTTGAGATGAACCAAAAAACCATATTGGGCTTGGCTGCGATTTTAGCGCTGACTCTGATCAGCATTGCAGGCTTCTATTTCTTTAGCCCCAAAAACGTATCTGAAAAAACGGTTCAAGCGGCTAGTACTTCGGAGGCCAGCTCTGCACAGCCTTTGGAATCCGCCAGTTCAGAACCAGCCTCAACCGAGATTGCAGCGGCAGAAGTGGATGGAATCGATGTCAAAGAATTGACCACAGGAAGCAAAAGTCTGAGTCCATCAGCCCATGAACCTGAATTGCTGAGTTTTGAGTTTGATAAAAACTTAAAGTCTGTCGATACCTTACTGTCGATGCTGTCTTATGACGAACTGCCTCAGTTTGAGCAGGACAACATAGACAAGTATCAACGCTATGTCTTCGCCAAAGCCGCAAAAGATACAGGCAAATCAGTGAAAGACTTCAGCTTACAGGAACACGGAGCGCTGGAATCGGAGCAGGCGGGCAATCGTTACTACGTTTATAAATTTGATAATGGCACAGACTGTGAAATTCATCTGGTCAGCATTGATTTAAATACGGGCGATTATGGCGTGAGCTATAACTACTGCTGAGGATGAAATGTATGAAGCAATTTTTTAAACCCATCCTGCTCGCAGTGACTGCAACCACAGGAATGTTGCTGGGTGGCTGTAATTCTGGCCTTGATCCAAATACATTTACGGTAGAACTCGATGTCAAAGATACCAGTAACTGGTATGCGCAAAATCAGTCCGCTACAGTATTGACGATCCGTTCTAACAGTGCAGATCCGATTGATGTTACCAATGTGCTGATCAACAACGGTCAATGCAGTTATGAAGGTTATCGCTTTGATTCCATATGGAAAAGTAGCGACCTATGGTCAAATTGCAAAATTAGCAGGTTTGCCTAAGCATGCACGTTTAGTCGGTTATGTTTTGAAGCATTTAGATAAGAGCAGTGAAATCCCTTGGTATCGAGTGATTAATTCACAGGGAAAGATTAGTGTCATTCGTATAGATGAAAATGGAAATAACATACAGCAAATCTTGCTTGAACAAGAAGGAGTTTACTTAATCAATGCTAAGGTTAATTTGAAAATTTTTGGTTGGATGCCTTAATATAAAAAATAAACAGACTGGTTTGTACAAATATCGTTGCTGTTATTTTTATTTTATTTTACAATAATTGTACATAAAGAATACATATGTATAATTGGTACTTAAATGAAAAAATTAGCTGTTATGTGTGGGATTGCTGTTCTCAGTTTATCTGGATGTGCAAGTATCATGTCTGGAAGTTCGCAGACTTTGACTTTTGCAAGTACACCTGAACTCAGTAATATTACGATATTAAATAAAGCAGGTAAAAAAGTTCATGTTGGACAAGCCCCTGTTACAGTGAGCCTTAAAAGAAGTTCGGGTTTTTTTGTTCCTGAAAAATACACTGTAATTTTCGAAAAAGAAGGTTATGAAACTAAAACTGTTGATATTTCAGCTCATGTAAATGGCTGGTATGTTGGAAATATTATTTTTGGTGGTGTGCTAGGGTTATTAATTATTGATCCTGCTACAGGTGCAATGTATAGTTTGAGTACAAAAGATACAAATGTTGTGCTTAAAGAATTGAATAAAGAAAATCTACAAGCAAACACTCAATCATTAACTATTGTTTCAACTACAGAGCTTTCAAAAGAGGTTTTACAAAAAGTTAAGCCTGTTGAATTAAAAACTCAATAATCAAAAATAACCCTTATGAAACTTAAGGTTTCATAAGGGTTGCGATGTTTTTTAAAACTAAAAATCAGAATATTTAACGTACGACCAAAACAGGGATATGGCTTTCACCTAACACTTTCTGAGCTACGCTGCCTAAGATAAATTTTTTGAAACCAGTCCGACCGTGTGATCCCATAATAATCAGATCAGCACCTAAGTTCTGTGCAGCACTGATAATTTCCCCATTTACAGAGAAGCCTTCCAACACTTGAGTTGCGACTGTCAGTCCTAAAGCTTCAAATTTCTTTTCCGCTTTGGTTAAATTTTCTTGTACATAGCTACGAACACGTTCAATCAATTCATTACTTTGACCCATACGTAAGTATGCATCTGCCAAATATGGGTCTAAGGTCATCACTTGAACCAAAGTA
>JAVXBC010000210.1:0-3308 GCA_036660195.1 Acinetobacter sp. | reverse complement strand
CGAGTCAGATATTATTGCGAGAACATGGTGTTGCACTTCAAATGCTAATCTAAGTCATAAAAAACACCCCATCCGTTTTGACTTAAAAGTCTTCGTCTGGGGTGTAGCTTAGTATGAGCTCAAAGAGGAAAGTGATGAATGAATGCCCTAACTATTTGTTAGTTACGATGTTTGTACCAACCACGGTGTAAGCCATTATCATGATGGTGTTTATTACGTGATTTATAATAACGGCGATCATCGTTATATGAACGACGGTTGTCATAACGATTATCATAGTTACGGTCATAACGGCGGTTTTCGTAACGATCATCTGCATCACGGTCTTGACCTACTTTTTGACCTAAAACCGCACCACCCGCAGAACCTAATGCAGCACCGATATATCCACCATTGGTTCCGCCCATGTTACGACCAACCGTGTAGCCACCTGCACCACCTAAACCAGCACCAATCGCAGCTTCAGTACGATCACGTTTATTACTTGATGCCGCTGCACCACCTGCACCGCCGATGGCTGAACCAATCATCGCACCAGTTTGACCGCCCATTTGCTGACCAATTGCAGTGCCGACTATACTACCTAAAGCCGATGTAGCCGCAACTCGCGTACTATTGTCGGCATGTGCAACAGTCACCATTGAAGATGCTGCTAAGATAACGCTTGATAACCAGATATTTGATTTCATGGGGAAACTCCGTGTCCTTGATAGGTTGGACAATATTTTTAACTTGAGACCAATGTAACAAGACATTTGAGCAGAAATATGGAGTGCAAGCCCAAGATTAGGAGAGTTTGATGAGGGTTTTGTATCAGTTGCATATTTCATGGAGAGATTGTGAATAAAGGATGAAATAAAAATTAAAGGATGAGCGCTTTAATCATCATAGGCTCGACTATAATAAATATTGAATTGTTTAGGATGTGGCTATGCTTTTGGAAAAAATTTTGCAATCTCAAGGTTTTGGCTCACGTAAATATTGCCAACAGCTGATTAAAAACGGTTCTGTCCGTATAGAAGACCAAGTTTGCGATAATCCTAAACTGAATATTCATCCTGAAAATTTAAGCTTCCACGTATTTAATCAAGAATATCAATATCGTGAACAGGTATATATTGCCCTAAATAAGCCGCAAGGTTATGAATGTTCACATCAAACGACACACCATCAAAGCGTATTTAGTTTACTGCCTGAAAATTTGATTCAGCGTGGCGTGCAATGTGTTGGACGATTAGATCAAGATACTACAGGTTTGATCTTACTGACCGATGATGGGCAATATTTACAAGCGCTGACGCATCCACGTAAGCATGTTCCTAAGGTCTATCATGTGACGACGGTTGATCCGATTTCGCCTGAACAAGTATCAAAATTAGGGCAAGGTGTGGAACTTCATCAAGAAAAGGGAACTTTTGCTGCAACAGATATTCAATTGTTAAGCGAAAATAGACTTTCAATGACGATTCATCAAGGGGTGTATCATCAAGTAAAACGGATGCTGGCTGCCGTAGGAAATCGCGTTGAGTCTTTGCATCGCCATCAAATAGGTTTGCTAGAATTGCCTAATTTACAGGAAGGTGAGTGGATTTATTTATCTCCGCGACAAAAGCAGCAAAGTCAGAATATTCCCATACAAGAATAATTATTTTAAAAAGCAATGAAAGGTTTTGAATTCGTCATCACGAATAAAGCCCATGTGCTCATATAAACGATGCGATAAATGGTTGTTTTTTTGCGTTTCTAAGCTGATGCGTTGCGCATTTTCATGCCGTGCAAAAAGAATGGCGGTATCAATGAGTTGTTTGGCTGAACCTTGATTGCGATAAGAAGGGGTGACATAAACATCATCTAATATGTAATAGGTTTCGCAAGAAACGGAAGAAAAGGCGAGATAAAGTAGTACAAATCCTGTAAAGACTTCATCTTTTACATGGATGAAAATCACACTTTCTTTGTTGTCAAAACGATGTTTTAAAAACTGATGCGATTGTTGAACATTCGATGAGGTGCCGTAGAACTGGCGGTATTCGTCAAACAAGACAGCAAGTTGGTGTAAATCTGCTTTCGTGGCTCGCTTAACAATCATTCCGAATCCATCCTAAATTTATATTTTTTTGTGGATAGTCAGAATAACCAAATAATTTCAGCTTAAAAAATAAAAACTTGTGTATAAATGCGACATTGTTAAGTTTTGTCACTTTCACCTAAGAGGGCATTCAACTCTTCAAATAAATCTTCGTGATCATCTTCATCATCTATTGCAGAAGGCTGATCTGAATGTGTTGCCGCTTTAGATTTCCGTAATTTAAGCAATTGTTCCATGTTGATATTTGGGTTTTCAATTGCAAATGGAATGGATTTTGTCAAAACCACTTGTTTAAAGAAAAGGCGAACGGCTTGAGCAGGGGAAATACCCAACTGCTTAAAAACAGCAAAAGCCTGTTTCTTTTCCTGTGAATCGAGTCGAACCTGATAAACTTCTGTTTTTCGCATGAAAAATTAAAACCGAATATTTTTAGTTATTGTTCTGTATCTTAAACCATTACTTTGTAATTTCAATACATTTGAACTGAAAAAATGAATTATTTGTCATTACGTTGTGTGGGCAGTGTGAGTTCGAAGTTTGAGCTAAATCGCATTTCTATGTGCGTTATAGGATCTACAAAGCAAATTTCCTTAGCAAGTAGTTGTAATGGTGTACTAAAGTCGCTCTCTAATTTATGTATTACTGTGGGATAAAATGAATCATTAAGGATTGGAATACCCAATGAATTTAGATGAACTCGTAATTGATGCTGTTTGCCTGTTTTGGGTTTAAGGAGGTATTTTGCATAGTTTTCCGTATGCTCTATTAATTCAATGTATGTTTCTGAATTATTTGGCTTATCCGCATTAATTTGCATGGTGTAAAAAGGTTGTCCTTTTTCCAAATGCAATTGTACGGTTTGTGGAAAAGCTATTTCAGGTCGATAAACTGCAATTGCATGATAGGTCTTTTGAACCTTTCGATCTGCAAAAAGTTTTTGGTATATCCCTCTTGATTCAGGTTTTTTGCAGAATAAAACCACGCCTGCCGTTTCCCGATCCAACCGATGAATCGGGGTTAAATTTTCACAACCAGTCTGTTTTTTTAATCGAACCAATAGGGTTTCTTGAACATATTGTCCTGTCGGACTCATGGTCAAAAAGTGCGGTTTATCAACGACGAGCAGATCATCATTTTCAAATAGAGTTTCATGTTGGAAAGGCACGTGTACTTCATGCGCTAGAAAACGATAGTAAAATATATGCGTGTTAGGCGTATA
>JAVXBC010000209.1:0-3400 GCA_036660195.1 Acinetobacter sp. | reverse complement strand
GCAATCAAACCAATCAAATACGCGACAACACCGAGCACGCACAGCCCCACCACTTCAGCAATCCGCAGCCATTGTGAAATATCGCCTTGATACCACGTTAAGCCATACCAGAGAGCAGCAATCATCGTGATATTGGCAACGCTATATTGCAGCGCCAGTTTTTTCCAATGCGCGCCAAAACGATAAATATTGCGTTTATGCAGATAGAAATACAGCATCCCCGCGTTGACCAATGCAGAGCCTGAAGACGCTAATGCCAACGCCATATGCTCAGCCTGCCAATCAATCAGTTTGAAAAAACCAATAAAGACCACGTTTAAAATCGCATTAGCCGCCACCGCCATCAAGCCCACTCTTACAGGCGTCTTAGTGTCTTGTTGCGCATAAAAACCTGGTGCAAATACCTTGATCAGCATAAATGAAATCACGCCAGCGCTCATACATTGCAGTGCCAATGCGGTCATATGGGTATCTTCAACTGTGAACTCACCACGTTGAAACAGCGCCTGAATGATCGGTGTTGATAACATAAATAAGGCAATACTGGCAGGAATCCCGACCAACATAATCACTTTCGCTGCCCAGTCGATCATGCCTCTAAATTTGGCCTGATCTTGCTCGGCATGACGTGCCGAAAGCGAAGGTAAAATTACGGTACCAATCGCCACGCCAATCAAACCCAATGGCAACTCAGTCATTCGTTCCGCACTATAGAGCCATGACACTGAACCATCTTGCATGAAAGATGCCCAAATGGTATTTAGCAATAAGTTAATTTGCGTCACCGATACACCAAACAAAGCAGGCAACATCAGCTTTAAAATCCGATCCACACCTTCGTGTTTAAAATCAACTTTTGGGGGAATCAGTAAGTTTTTCTTCCATAATTCAGGGATTTGAATCGCCAGCTGCAAAACACCTGCGACCACGACCGCCCAACCCAGTACCATAATGGGTTCAGCCATAAACTGGGTAAACCCCCATGCACCTGCAATCATTGTCACATTCAGCAGTACTGGAGAAAATGCAGGTGAAGCAAATGAACCATAAGTATTGAGAATACTACTGGCAAACGCCGTCAATGACATAAACAGCAAATAAGGAATAGTCAGGCGAAACATCTCCACGGCGAGCGCGAATTTTTCAGGATCGTCATGGAAACCTGGTGCATATAGATAAATAATTGCGGGAGCTGCCACCATTGCCACAAAGGTCAATAAGGTCATTGCCGTGAGTAAACAGCCAAACACCCGACTAATGAGAATCTGCACTTCGGCATGGGTACGGCTAGTTTTATATTCAGTTAAAACGGGAATAAAAGCCTGAGAAAATGCCCCTTCCGCAAATAGTCGCCGAAAAAAGTTGGGAATACGAAATGCCACGACGAAAGTATCGAAATCTTTACCCGCACCAAATACATTCAGCAGCACAATATCTCGTACCAGCCCCAACACTCGGGATAACATCGTCATCGCACTGACTATGATCGTCGATCGCCACAATGCCATCGCATTCACCTACGGCTTAGATTTTAAAAGCGTTATTGTAATGAAAGTCCAAATAGATTTCGTTGTGAAATTATAAATCCGACGAAGTTTTTTTAGAGAGCGAATCACGGAATAATTGCCAATCGAAATACGGTCCGGGATCCGTTTTTCGTTTTGGCGCAATGTCCGAATGACCTGCAATATGATTTTGAATTTTGGGATATGCTTTGCGCAAGGTTTTTACCACTTCGACTAGGGCTTGATATTGCGCTGCTTCAAATGGCAAATCATCACTACCCTCCAGTTCGATGCCAATCGAATAGTCATTGCTTTCTTTCAAACCGAGATAACTCGAACGTCCTGCGTGCCACGAACGATCATTGAAATTGACAAATTGAATCACTTCGCCTGTGCGCAAAATCAACAGATGCGTGGACACTTGCATGCCTTCAATGGTTTGAAAATAGGGATGTACCGACCAATCCAGTTGGTTTTGAAAGAATTGCTGGACGTAGCCTCCCCCAAACTGCGACGGAGGCAAACTAATATTATGAATGACGATCAGTTGAATTTCGGTATTGGCAGGGCGTAGATTAAAATTCGGCGATGCAATCTGTGTTGCACCGTCTAATACACCCTCTCGAACTTGAGCAAATCTAGCGTGTGGCATCGCGACTCGAATCAATAATTTATCTTTATCTGCTGCATTCTGACATGCTTTATCGTGAATAATCGAGATCAAATACTTATTTTTTACAAGGACGGTGCTAATATAAGCCCAAGTTTTTTGGTCAAAATCTACTGGACATGCGATGAATATTCCTCAATCTTTGCTTGAACAATCTATTCAAATCAATATTCAACACGCATTACAAGAAGATATTGGCGACGGCGATATTACCGCCCTGCTTACCCCTGAAGATGAACAAGCCACAGCAACCATTATTACGCGTGAAGATATGATTTTGGCGGGTCAACCATGGGTCAATGCGTTAATTCAAGCCTTTGATCGTTCAGTACAAGTGACTTGGCTCAAACAAGAAGGCGAGCGTGTCGCCGCCAATGAAGCTTTTTTAAAATTGGCAGGTTCTGCGCGTAGCTTGCTCACAGTTGAGCGCCCTGCTTTAAATTTTATTCAAACCTTATCTGCGGTTGCGACCAAGACTGCTAGCTATGTTAAACAGTTGGATGGCTTAAATACCAAATTGTTGGATACGCGCAAAACCCTACCCGGTTTACGCATTGCGCAAAAATATGCCGTGGCGATTGGTGGTGGTCAAAATCACCGCTTAGGTTTATTTGATGCCTTTTTAATTAAAGAAAATCACATCATGGCGGCAGGCAGCATTGCCCAAGCAATTTCCCAAGCCCGTGAGATTGCACCGAACAAGCCTGTTGAAGTCGAAGTAGAAACATGGGATGAACTGAATCAAGCACTGGAGGCAGGTGCAGATATCGTGATGCTGGATAACTTTAGTCAGCAACAAATGATTGATGCAGTCAAGCATGTGGCTGGTCGTTGCAAACTTGAAGCTTCGGGCAATATTACCATCGAAAATTTACGTGAAGTGGCAACCACAGGCGTGGATTACATTTCAATGGGTGTATTGACCAAAGATGTGATCGCGATTGATTTATCGATGCGGTTTAATGCTTAAATAACTTTGGAATCAGATTCTTTTTGAATCGGTTCCAATTTTGCTGGCGTAGAATCTTCTAATTCATGCCACGCCGATTTTGCCTCAACCGATTCACTCGAACGTGGATCGGATGCCATAAAAACAAAGGTCATGGCACTTAACACCAATAAAAATATTTGCAGCATCATTTTCTCTATTATTGTGAATATTCAATTTGCTGAATTTAGCAGGTCAAAGTGAAGCGAATTTGTTGACTATGTTACAACCTACGCA
>JAVXBC010000208.1:0-3401 GCA_036660195.1 Acinetobacter sp. | reverse complement strand
AAATGTTCACCTGCAAGCGATGCCAAATTTTTAAGTCGAATTGATAAAATTTTCATGGCAGGTCCTTAAACAGTCTGATCATCTTCAAGTTGCTTTTGCGCTTCTGCGACCAAACTCATAAAGTCTTTGGTAACTTCGTCATCGGCGTGATAGCCCTTTTTCTCCCAAATTTGCTGAAATAGTTTTTCGGGTGTCGGAGGTTCTAAGCTAATACTCTGCTTGCTCTCTGCATTGCTTTCATTGGATAGATATTGTCTGGAAATACGCACTAGTCGATAACGATCTTTCGGCAAGGCATCTTCAAATTGTTGTCGTAGATTGGGTTGTGGTGGTATCGCGGTATGATATTCAATATCCACATATTCACGATGCTCGATATTGTCTATGGGTTGATTGGGTAAACTTTTAAGACGCTGCATCACTTCAGTCAATTCACCCTTAATTTTATGTAGTTGAATACTTCGTGGTATCGCTAAAGCTTCAAAGTTAAACGAATCTTCACTTTTTGTAGGATCAATGCTGACTTCAACCACCTGGTGCTTATAGTTGATTTCACTAAATGACAAAGGAATCGGTGAACCACTATAACGAATATGTGGATGCTGTACTTTTTGCGGTTTATGCAAATGCCCTAGTGCTACATAATCAATGCTATCATCGAACAGAGCTGTAGATAGTGCTTCTTCATTACCAATAATAATCGGTCGTTCTGAATCCGAAGTTTCACCACCTTGCATATGCGCATGTGACATCAGAATCAGGGCCTGATCATCGGTTTTACGGCGTTTGGCTTCTTCGATTAACTGTTGGTGTAAATAAGCAATCGCATTTTGGCTGTTGGTGGTGTGTTCATTAAAGCCTGTGATTTCAGCTGAACGTAGGAATGGTAGGGCAATACACCACGCCACAATCTGCTTTTGTTCATCATAAATTGGCAAAATTAAACGTTCTAAATCGAGGCTTTTATCTTGATTCCAACGAATCACACCAACCGTTTTAGCATTGTATTTTGCTAATAAGGGCTCGACTTGTTCAATGCGATAGCCCGAATCATGATTGCCTGCAATCATCAAAGTTTGCATCTGTGGGGCAAGTTCATGTGCATCGGCAAGGAATTGATAGAGTTGTTTTTGTGCCTGTGAGCTGGGATTAATCACATCAAAAATATCACCCGCAATGAGTAATGCATGCGGCTGTTTGGCTTTGATCTGCTCAAGTAACCATGCCAGAAATTGTTCATGTTCATAGTGGCGGGAATGATTATAAAAAAATTGTCCCAGATGCCAATCAGACGTATGAAAAAAATGCACGGTCATGGACGGAAAAATCCCTATTTTTGAATAGGGATAAGTTAGCATAGATTCAGTTGAAATTTATTGCGGTAAACTTTTATGGCGACAGCGCGTGTCGCTTTCTTGTACGCTGAACAGCTCATCATGATAGCTATAATGAAAAGTAATATGCCTTTATTTTCTGTGCCATAAGTTTGCGTCTTAGGGTTAAAAAATCCTGATAATCGTTGATATTCATATCCATGATTTCAGTTGGAACACAATTCATTTTAAGATTATCTAAAAGGTCTTGTTCGGTTGAAAGACCACTGACTTGCCTATTTTCATCCTGTATTTGACTTTTGATGAGTTCAAAATAATCTTTGGGTGGTTTATTTCCCACTTTTATATTGACCTCGGATTGCATATAAACATAGTTGGCGATTTGGTTGTACTTTCCTCTATCTAAGCCATGCTTACTTAAATAATCTTTGGGGAATAAGTGGTGTATATCACCACGTAATGAAATTAAGTCGCTGACCAAAACATCCTTTGATAAAAAACCTTTGTCATTTGCTTTGACTTGTGAAGCGAGGAATACATGGAAATATGGACTACTCGCTACTGAAGTGTCCAAACTTTGCGGTAAAGAGGCATTCCAAAAAGCATCGGAAAGTTCACCATCTTCTTTTTCTTTCAAATAATCTGCAAATGGTTTTTGGGAAATTTGTTTAATATCAAAGTCAAATGTACTTTCAGGTGAGCCCGAATATCGCCCTGTTAAAATTGAGTACACCAACCATTTTTTGACATAACTTTCAATCTCAATAGAATTGACCCCAAGTTCTTTTAATTTTAGATACACGATATAGGCAAAATTAAGAGCATTTTGTGAACGAACTAGCTTGGGTGAAATAAAACCTGCTGATTTGACAATCATCAAAAAACGTTTGAAATTAGTTTCGTTGATAAAATTGTGCACGCCATATTTCAGTTTTTGGAAAGATTGTTCCGCAATTTCAGTTTCAAAGGTTCGGGTTTCAAAATTCCTGCCTGAAAGTAAACTTACCAAGTCTGAAAGCCGTCCTCGATTAAATTGAGAGGTAAATGCAACACGAATTAAATCGTTGTAACTCGGATCATATAAATCTTCGTTTTCTGTTTTGAGCCACGACATTTTTTTGAAATAATCGCTTTCAGAAAATTCTTTGTCATTATCGACAATATGCTTATAAAAATCGGGTGCAATGGCTAAATGACAAAAATAATCAATAGCTTTTCGCAATTCGTTGCCCCCATTTTCAGTGTCCGAAGCAATTTTACTCATAGCAAAATCTGCCTGACTTAAAACCACGCCTTTAGAATTGATGCGGATGAAAATTTCTGTCACCGTTTCAATGTCCAATTCGGGTGCTAATTCAATCATTCCAATTGGTTTTTTCACAATGCTAATAAGCCGTGAAAAAGAATTTTCAATTAAATCTTCCTCAATTTCAGGGTTGAGTCTGGAATAATCACGTACTAATTTAAGCAAGCTCACATTGCCAGAGAATGCATCAGCAATATCGTGTAGCCATGTTTTGTCTTTTAGAATGGCTGGGTTTTGCACCTCAAATTTTTCTTCGATGGGGTTAAAAGCAATTTTAATTTTTATGCGTTGATAATTTTTATTGATGACATACTGACCTAAAATTGCAGCGCTCAATGCGGTAATTCTTTGTTGACCATCAATCAATACTTTTTTGCCTTCACTAACACTTCCATCCTTAAGTTTTACGTTGGGATTCCTCCACGCAATGACGTATCCAATCGGATAACCTTGATACAAGCTATCCATCAAATCACGAACTTTTGAAGTATCCCAAACAAACGGTCGTTGGATTTCGGGGATAGCAATTTCGCCTGATTTGACCCAAATTAATAAGGTTTCAATTAGATGCTGATTGACTGAATATTTTTGCATTGTAGTTTGAATAAAACGTTAAATGCTTTTTATACTACGATAATTTTTAAACAAAATCATAAAATAAAGCCTATTTTTGAATAGAGTAATCTAGCTAAATTTTTACCTTCTCTCAGGCTTATATTGTGATTGTATTTTTTTCAATGCATGAAATAGGTAGTGGTGTC
>JAVXBC010000207.1:0-3464 GCA_036660195.1 Acinetobacter sp. | reverse complement strand
GTACTGGTGGTCAAAAAGGTATTGCAGCATTATGTATTGGCGGTGGTGAAGCAACCGCAATTGCAGTTGAACTGATCTAAAGTTTTTCTATTTATAACGTAAATAAGCAATATAGTTGATCAAAAGATGACTTGTGAAAGAGGTCTCTTATACATAAAAAACAGCAATTAAAGGCTGAAATTAACACACTTAATTTCAGCCTCGGTTGGATTAGATTAATACTTCAATATCAGTCAGTGGGAATGCAACACAACTGTAAATCCAGCCAAAATTACGATCTGATTTACGCAGATGTGCCTCATCGGGATTAAACACTTGACCAGAGATCAATTTGACACGACATAGGCTGCATTCACCTGAGCGACATGCATTTTCTACAAAATAACCATGACGTTCTAAGCTGTTTAATAGTGGCTCACCAACTGTGGTTTTAAATTGTCCTTTACCTTTTACGGTAACCGTCACTTCCTGTGTTAGGCAAATCTCAGTTGGCCAGTTCTGTTGTTGATTGGGTGTTTTAGGTGCACCATTTGCTTCAACACGAATTCTCTTAGCAGGGACGGCTAAATCAGCTAACAATTGCTGACAGCTTTGATTAAAAGGCGTTGGCCCACAAATATAAAACATTTTATTTTCAAGTGAAGTACCTAGTAAACTCGTTAAGCTCTCTTTACTTAAACGGCCAGTTTCGCCCTGATATTGAGCAGTCGGACGAGTAATGATTTCTGTCAAAGTAAAATGATCATACTGGCGTGCCAGTTCACGGAGTTCTTCTGCGTAAATGACATCATTTTCAAAGCTATTGAGATAAATCAGATGAAAGCGTTGTTGTAAATTTTGATCCAAGATATTGAGAAGCATACTGCGTGCAGGCACACTGCCTGAACCACCCGCTAAA
Organism: Acinetobacter sp.; assembly: GCA_036660195.1. Taxonomy (GTDB): domain Bacteria; phylum Pseudomonadota; class Gammaproteobacteria; order Pseudomonadales; family Moraxellaceae; genus Acinetobacter. The sequence goes on along the minus strand of JAVXBC010000207.1, from coordinate 2,566 downwards.
AAGACTAAATCATTGCCATGAAAGAGTGGGTTGTGATGAAAATTCCCCATTGGGCCACTGCTTTGAAACTCCTGTCCAATCACGACTTGATCGACCAAATAATGAGAGACAAACCCGCCGTCTGCTTTTTTAATGGTCAAATCATAATATTGGTTTTCTGAAGGAGAAGATGCAATTGCATAAGGCCGTGCAGTATAAGTGCCTTGAATCGTCATAAATAAGTTGATGTATTGTCCAGCCTGAAAAGCAGGCAGGGGATTTTTATGCTTAGACGCCAAGCGAATGGTTGTGGTTGTTACTGTTTCTTGAATAATCTCAACAACAACTAAATCCAAACGTTTCGGATGTAAGGTCTGCATGATGTTTGCAATTTGACCTGTATATTCAGAAAAATCTGTACCACTTTGTTCTAATGCATTTTTGGCCTGAATAATCTCTTGATAACCGGTCACAGCATTGAGGACTTGAATATTAGACATAACTGAACTCCTGTTCTGATATTTTATCGAGCTGTTGAGCTGTGGCTTTTGCCGTGGCTACACCTGCCATATAGGTCGGTTGGAAACCGCCCATCGACGTCCACGCACCTGCAAAATAAAGTCCTCGTATGTGATTTAAGCGTTCTCGAATTAAACTGGAGTCTTCAGGGGTTTGTCTAAATCCATAAATCGCACCGCCCGGTGTATTTAAATAGCGCATCATGGTGAGCGGTGTTGCAACTTCAACCTCTTGAATATGCTGACGAAGGTTGGGATAAACCTGCTCAATTAAATTGATCAATTCATCTGCAAAGCGGTACTTGGTTTTTGCATAATCCTCAGCTTTTACTTTTTCCCAGACATCTGCATATTGCAAACAGACAAGCACAACTTGGCTTTTGCCTTGTGGTGCTGCATCGGGATCATCAAAGTTATAACAAGTGAGCATGCCTGAAATTGGACTGTCAAAACTTTGCATATTGGCATAAGTTTCAGACCAATCCATGGTGGACGAAATGAAGGTAGATGGTGCAGTGATATTGAGCTGTTCAGGGGTACAATCTAGACCCAAATAAATCACAAATGCAGAAGTCCCCATACGACGTGACTTAAAATCTTGTTGTACTTGTAATGGTGAAGGTTGATCCAACATTTCATTAAAAACCAAAATTGGACTGGCATTAGAAATAACGGCTTTGCACTGAATTTCAGAGCCATCTTCAAGTTTGACCGACTTGACTGCTTGATGCTCTGTTATGATTTTATCGACACTGCAATTAAATCGGACTTCACCCCCTGATTCTAAAAAGGATTCAAGTAGCGCATTGGACATGGCTTGTGAACCGCCTTTGATATGCCACGGTTTAAAAATAGCATAGGCATAAATCATGACGGCAAGGTCTGAAAACAAGAGTTCTTTAGGTGGTACACCTGAATAAAACCAATAGGCTGCGACAATACTAATCAGCGTTTGATCAGTAAAAAATTCATTCAAAACATCATGTGCTGTTCGTAAACCGTAGCGCTTAAAATAAGGGCAGAACTGCTCTAGAAGTTCGGTACTGTTATTTTTTTGCGCTTGTGGCAATGTAGTAAAACTTTCAACAGAAACTTTTTCACATGCCAACATAAATTGATCAATATTTTCACTTTCTAAAGGAAAGCGTTCTTGTAGTATTTTACGGATGCCTGACCAACTGGCAGGTAGGGTAATATCGATTTGATTCGGAATGGCTAAGCGGTATAACGCATGTTCCTGAACAAACTCGACTTTATCCATTACACCGAGCTGTTCAAAGACATGTCGCATGATAAAAGGGCTTTGTTCTGTGCCTAGACCACTGAGCTGATGTAGTGCAACTTCAAATTCAAAATCGCCTCGAACAAAAGAGGTGGCACATCCACCAGGAATATTATGGCGTTCGACCAATAAGGTCTTTTTACCCGTTTTTTGTGCAGTGACGGCTGCTGTGAGTCCAGCATTTCCTGATCCAATCACGACGACATCAAATGTTTGCATCTTGATCTCCAACTTATCAGTGTTAAGATTTGGTTAAAAAAATATGATTGCGTTACGGTTTTTTAAAGATTTAAATCAAATACTATGCTTCAGCAAAATGAATCGGTTTTAAGTCATCAAATTGTGCAGTTTGACCAGACATACGGCTTTGCACCATTTTTAAAATATCTTGTCCGTTTAATATGGCAGATTGCAGCATCACCGTATGGTCTAAGGCTTGGGCAACTGAATGATCACGACTGTAAATCAAGCTTCGTTTAATGCCTTGAATTGCAATCGGTGGTTTTGAAGCAATATTTTTAGCCACTGCAAAAGCATGTTCCAATAAAGCTTCTGGAGTTTCTAAAACTTTAACTGCCAAACCTAAGCGATAAGCATCTTCCGCAGTTAAAGTATCTCCAGTTAAAGCCAAGTAACGTGCAATGTTAAAAGGAATTTGATGGGGCAAGCGTTGTAAAACGCCGATATCTGCCATCATGCCGATATTGGTTTCTTCGATTCGAAATTTGGCTTGATTGGAAACAAAACAAAAATCACACGCAGCAATTAAATCAAAGCCAGCACCAAC
>JAVXBC010000206.1:0-3487 GCA_036660195.1 Acinetobacter sp. | reverse complement strand
AGTCAAAGCACTATGTAGCATGGGCATTTCTATTTGCGCTTGAAACAGCAATGCGACAAGGCGAAATACTGGCAATGCGCAGATCAGACTTGAGAGATGGTTTTGTACATCTGCCAATGACTAAAAATGGCGAGTCTCGAAACGTACCGTTATCGAAAGAAGCAAAGCGCCTGCTTTCATTATTACCTTTGGATAATGACATTCTGGTGCCGATCGACAAGGATATATGTTGTGCAACGTGGGTGAGAGCTAAAAAAAGAGCGAATCTACCTCACATAAATTTCCACGACTCACGACATGAAGCAATCACAAGAATGGTTAAGGTTCGGAAATTACCAGTTGAGGTTTTAGCAAAGATCACCGGGCATAAGACAATTGGGATATTGATTAACACTTACTACAATCCAGACGCTCAGGACTTAGTAGAAATGTTTAATGACAGTGAGAGCTAATTAGCTCTCGGTCTGCCTCTTTTATTTTTTGTTGTGAGTATGCCGTGCGCTAGGCGAGGGTTGTACAAGCATTTGCCTTGTGTACCTTGATTAATAGATGCAAGGCGCTCACGGATGGTTGTCGTTGATAGGTTATATTTTTCCGCTAATTTAGCAGCAGATACTAATTCCATCTCAACTTCTTTAAGCTCTTTGACAATTCCACCACCGATATTCTGCCCAAGCATGACTTGTGGAGGTGTGTCTGACTCAACTGTAATGATGTACTTTAATGCCCCCATTAAGACACCTCCTTCAATTCAACTTCTGACTTAGGTCCCTCATCGGGATACCCCCAATAAACTAAAATTTTGTACAGGGCAGAGGCTTGCTCCGCCGTGAATGTTTTGGTTGCACCTGATTGGCCTATGACGAGTGGTGCAAATTCTTCAGCAAGCTCTTGGGCGATGTGTTGGAGGTTGGTCATGAGCATTCTCCAATTAGTACTTTTTCCTGATGACCAGTTGCCACGAAAAGATTCACATCTTTTGACGAGTGAAAACCCTTATTGATTGCAACTCTAACTTTATCGTCATCACGATCAAAACGAGTTTTGCCACAGAATCTCTTATCTGGATTGTAATTGTGGAGCTTTGATTCTTTGTATGCCTGAATTTTATCTTTGATCTCAATATTTGGATTTAGATTCGCAACTTTTCGACATACATTCGCTACCCAGCCTTCACAATATGCATCAGCGAGTTTTGTTTTATTTGCACGCTTATATCTATAAAGTTGTGTGTCAATGAATTCAGTACGATCAGATTTAAGCTTACGAAATAAAACCTCAAATGCATATCCAGCAATTTCAGTCGTTGATCCGATACCTAAAAACATTAATCGTATTTTCTCACCACCACCACTCCAAACAATACATTCGCAATCCAAAGCATTAGCAACTGCAATATGTAGGTTCAGCACCCACTGAGCAGGCTTCTTTTGAACATTCAAATAAAATAAATGTTCTGTTACATCAGCGGCCATTATGTCATTCGTTGTAACGCCATTCTTTTCCATCAAAGATTTCATTTGTTTTAAAGCAATAGCTGCTTCGTTTTCATTTGAGCTTTTAGATAACTCCATGCATCGCTTAATTTTACGAAGCACTGAATCATTTACAGAGTCATTCATTTTCTGTCTCTCCAACGTGCTTCTTTTAGCTTTGCATTAATAACTAAAGCATCAATTTCACTGGCGTTCACCTTGTCAAAAATATGTGTCATTTTCACCCCGAACACTGTGAGTGTTCGGGTTAAGGTAGAGTACTCAAACTTCATGAAGCCACCTCACTAGATTGATTCTCCAACTCAAAGCGACGTCGTTTCACAGAGCCCATCAACTTTGGTTGGATCTCAGGGTGGCGGCTATACACCTCAATTTCCAAACAATCTAATTCAGTTAAATCTTTGGCATTTTCGATTTGTACCATCAATGATGGTGGTTGCTTCTCACTACCTGCAGTGGAAGCGCTGAGCTCATTCAAACGATTGTGAATAGCGGTAAGCAAAGGCTTACGCTGTTCTTCAGTCCATTCACTGGTGTATTTAATAAGCGCATTTGCTTCTGCCGGTGTTTGGGAATTCGAGGCACGTTTAAGCAAGTCATTTAAAAGCGTTATTCGATTTTCATCTGCTTGTATTTGTTCATTAACGCCCTTAATCAGATCCTCTGCATCCTGTTGTAAATTCTTGAGTGCTTCTACAGATAAGTCTTCAGTTTCAGCTTGTTCAATCATAGCTTCGGTCTTATCAACAGTATTGATTTCTGATTGATTGACTTCATCAACTTTGCTTTCAGCCTTTTTACGTGAAGCCCGTTGTTTCTTTGGTTCTTCGCCAAGGCGGATTATGCTTGGAACACTATCAATATCTCGTCCAAGCGATTTAGAGAATGCTTTTAATTGAAGTTCGGCATTCTCAGCATCACGCTGGACAAAGCCACTGTTAATGGATTGAACAAGCGCAGCAGTTTTAAAATTAACTACATAAATAGATGGAAGGTAAGTATTGATGACAAATACATCTTGGCCTTCTTGATACTCATCAATAGTCAAAGGTTTTGTAAAAGTAATGCCCGCAACTTCGATAGTGTCGATCTTGATGCAAAACTCATAACCGGGTTTAGAAAAGATGGTGGCAGGGAACTGGTCCAAGTCATCAAAAGCGATTAATTCACCTGCAGCGCGGCACATGATATTTCGCCCAGCCATCATTGCTTCAAAAGCTTCAGTACCATTTAAAATGTTCATATTCTTATCCTTCTAAATTTAGTGGTGTAAAGCTTGCTGTTGGTTTTGATTCGCTGGATTCCAACCCATTTGATCCGCTCTTGCTTGGCAAGCTTTTGAAATACCGCCAAAGTACTGAGTGCCATTAAAGGTCTCAATCGCCTTATCCAAGGTTTCAGGTTTCTTCGCATGGCGAATGGATTCCAATGCCGCGTTATAGCGATCGTGCAAATTTGGTTGCTGAGCATTGTTATTCTGCGATTGGTTAGCCTGTTGTCTGTTTTGGCCTTGTTGCTGCGTTCGCTGCTGGTTGTTGGACTGATTCTGATTTTTAGTGCTGTTGTTGACTTGGTTATGATATTCGTCCGAGTCATAGTCTTTAGTGTCGTCAATTAGAAATAGGCCATTCAAAGCATACTTCCGAGCATATGAACTTGAAGCACCAAAGGTCTGTGCTACATCCATTCCTTTCTTGCTAATTTCCACACCTGCATGGGCTTTAACAATGGTTTGTTTGCCGTCTGCATCAGTAAAAACTACATTGGCAGTGACAACCACAACACCACCAACCTCGGTCACGTCATCCGTAATAACCATGGTGGCATTGTGCTTTTGTAGCAAAGGCTTAACTGCTTCAAGGATGTCTTCGCAGTTTCGATAGCTGTAGTTACCAAAATTATTGCGTTTGCTCTTTGGCGCTTTAAGTTCAAGTTGAATCTGTTGAAGTGTAGACATATCAAATTTCCCCTTATGCCCAGAACAGTGAGCC
>JAVXBC010000205.1:0-3609 GCA_036660195.1 Acinetobacter sp. | reverse complement strand
ACAGGAGTCATATCTAGCTACCAAATACGAAAAGCCCGACAGGATGTCGGGCTTTATTTTAATTAATTTAATAATAAGTCTTCATCAATACTTTTCGCATCTAAATATTTATCGTTACATAACAAAACTCGTAAAACCATTTTTAGCATTTCAATAGCAACATCCACTGTTTTTAATTCAGGACTTTCAGGTATTTTAATAACTTTTGATTTAGATAAATCTTTAGTTCCATGAACAATACCTGATCTATATGTATAAACTTTTTTTATCTTTACAAAAATTTCTTTGGGTTTTTCTTTACAATTGCTATCTAATTTTGATAAAGCTGCTATACGTAATGCCAACTTATGTGTCATTTCTGTCTTCCCATCATCAGAAAGCAGTACTTCTAACGCAATTGTAGCATCCAACACAGTATCTTCTTCATCGTGCCTTAACATACAGCTATTTAAACGCTTTAAAGCAATTGGAATACTTTTATGGTTATTATTTGATAATTTTCCATAAAAGTATTTAATTATATCTAATTGATCAAGAGTAATATTAGGAAAATTATCATTTAACCAATATCGATTAATTTCAAATTCATAAGGAAACTCTCGAACACTGCATCCTCGTATATTTAGCAACTTCTCTCTAAAATCAGTAATCCAATTTTCAGGTTTAGAAAAAATCTGCGCATACCCTGTTTTATAATCTGTCACCAGCCTTAATGCACTAAAAAAGCTTTGAACCAAATCATTTGGATATGCTTGTTTATAATACAAACATGAAATAGAATCCTTATCCCTATTATTAACATGATATTTTTCAATCACCAAAGCATGTGTAGCCCCATCTAGAACACAGTCATGGACTAAAACATTATTTGATTTGGCTTCAACCCTAGATATATGTAATAAATCAGACATTCTTTGAATACTAACACCATCTACCAAGTCATATTTTTCAATATCAAAATTTAAAAAAAGGATAGGTATATAAATTGTGATTGGTAATTCATCTAGAAATGCGAAATTTGTTCTTAATTCAATAATCTCCAAAAAACTTTTTTCGTCATAATCACAACCATAAACATGTATATAATAGTCTAAAATATTTTCAACAAAAGTTTGCACACTTGATTTATTAAAATCAATATCAATACTGGGAGTCTCTATACTGAAACCAAAATAACTTAATAACTCACCATCTTCACGTATATGATCATAGAGTTTCCCCATGGTCATAAAATTATTCCAATCTATTTCAGGTTCATTACCATATCTATGAAAAAGACTGGAATAATCTTTCGGTCTATCATATCCGAAAGAATCTTTAGTAATTCTTGGAAAGCCATTTGCTGCAAAACTGAGTTTAGGAAAATTTGTATAAGATAAAATAAATTTCTTACTTTCAATTTTATTAATAAAAATTGGAAAGATTTCTTTTGTACATTCTAGAATTAATTCAGTTAATTTAACTCTTTTCTTTTGATCTATAGCCACAAATAAAATACTCGTAAAAAACCCCACTCTAAAGTAGGGTTTCCTTTAAATAATATCAATTACTTTTAGCTAAAGTATTAAGCCACTTGACCTTCTAAAAAGTCTTGCGCAAAACGCTGTAATACACCACCCGCTTCATAAACAGAAACTTCTTCTTCTGTATCTAGACGGCAAGTCACAGGTACTTCAACAATCTCTTCTTTACCGTCTGCTGTGGCACGCTCAATCACTAAAGTTAAAGTCGAACGCGGTGCAATATTACCAATCACGCTATAAAGCTCAGTACCATCTAACTTTAAGGTTTTACGGTTGACACCTGCTTTAAACTCAAGCGGTAACACACCCATACCAACCAAGTTGGTACGGTGAATACGCTCAAAACCTTCAGCCACGATCGCTTCAACACCTGCAAGACGCACACCTTTGGCAGCCCAGTCACGGCTTGAACCCTGACCATAATCCGCACCTGCAATGATGATCAACGGTTGCTTACGGTTCATGTAAGTTTCAATCGCTTCCCACATACGCATCACTTCGCCTTCTGGCTCGACACGCGCTTTTGAACCTTGCTTAATCGTGCCGTCTGAACGAACCACCATTTCATTAAACAATTTCGGGTTAGCAAAAGTTGCACGTTGCGTAGTGAGATGGTCGCCACGATGGGTTGCGTATGAGTTAAAGTCTTCCTCAGGCACGCCCATTTTCGCCAAATATTCACCTGAAGCACTGTCTAACACAATCGCATTCGATGGTGACAAATGATCGGTGGTGATGTTGTCACCCAAGATCGCAAGCGGACGCATATTGGCTAAAGTACGTGGAGCAGCCAACGCGCCTTCCCAATACGGCGGACGGCGAATATAGGTACTCATTGGACGCCAATCATACAATGGGCTTGCCGCTTCTTCATTGACACCCAAATCAAACATTGGAATGTAGATTTTACGGAACTGTTCAGGCTTCACTGCTTCTTTCACAAGTGCATCAATTTCAGCATCCGAAGGCCAAATGTCTTTCAGGTAAATTGGATTACCATCTTTGTCATTTCCGAGCGAGTCTGTTTCGATGTCAAAACGAATCGTTCCTGCAATCGCATAGGCAACCACTAACGGTGGCGATGCTAAGAATGCTTGTTTTGCATAAGGGTGGATACGACCATCGAAGTTACGGTTACCCGAAAGTACCGCTGTCGCATACACGTCACGATCAATGATTTCTTGTTGAATCACTGGATCAAGTGCGCCTGACATCCCATTACACGTAGTACATGCATAGGCTACGATACCAAAACCAAGTTTCTCTAGGTCTTTCAGTACGCCAGCTTCTTCAAGATACAGCGCAGCCGCTTTAGAGCCTGGTGCAAATGATGATTTCACCCAAGGTTTACGTACTAAACCAAGTTCATTGGCTTTACGCGCCAATAGACCTGCTGCCACTGTATTACGTGGGTTAGAAGTATTGGTACATGAGGTAATCGCAGCAATAATCACAGCACCATCAGGAATCAAACCTTCTGCTTCTTGTGCTTTCGCAACATCCAAATTCCCTGCAATACCTTTCGCTTTCAAGTCAGCAGTTGATACACGTGCATGTGGGTTTGATGGGCCTGCAATGTTACGAGTCACGGTTGAAAGATCGAAACGAAGTACACGTGGATACTGCGCTTTGGTCATATCCGATGCCCAAAGACCGATTTCTTTTGCGTATTGCTCAACCAATGCCACTTGTGCATCTTCACGACCTGTTAGGCGTAAATAATCGATGGTGTTCTGGTCGATGTAGAACATTGCCGCAGTTGCACCGTATTCTGGGGTCATGTTCGAAATCGTAGCACGGTCGCCCACAGACATGCTGTCAGCACCTTCACCAAAGAATTCGAGGTAAGCACCAACGACACGTTCTTTACGCAAGAATTCAGTCAATGCCAACACGATATCCGTTGCGGTAATACCTGCTTGACGCTGACCGACAAACTCAACCCCAATAATGTCAGGTAGACGCATCCACGAAGCACGACCCAACATCACGTTTTCAGCTTCCAAACCACCGACGCCAATTGAAATTACACCAAGCGCATCGGTATGTGGCGTATGTGAATCTGTACCCACACAAGTATCAGGGA
>JAVXBC010000204.1:0-3694 GCA_036660195.1 Acinetobacter sp. | reverse complement strand
AGCTGCTTGATTCTTTTGACCTGATGCCAAAGCTCTTGTGCTTCTGGGTATGCTTTGCTCATCATGCCGAGCCATTGTTTGTAGCGTCCGATCATGCCAATTTCAGTTTTGAATTGTCCATTTAAAAATCGCTGTTGTAATTCGACTAAGTCTTGCCAAGACAAAATGAATGAATCTTGATTTTGGCGGATACACAGAGTCAAATCTGGTGTGGTGACTGCACCACGACCAATCATTAAATCTTCGCACTGTGATTGTTGCAAACAAGCTTTAGCATCTGCATTGCTCCAGATTTCACCATTGGCAATTACATTAATTTTTAATACTTCACGAATTGGCTGCAATTGATCCCAAAAAGCAGGGGGCGTATAACCATCAGCTTTGGTACGTGCGTGTACAGTCACCCAAGCCGCTCCAGCATCTTCTATTGCATGAGCATTTTCTAAAGTAAAGTTTCTGTCCATATAACCTAAACGCATTTTTGCAGAAACAGGGATATGGCTCGGAACCGCATCGCGTACAGCTTTGACCAATTGATGTACGGTTTCAGGCTCATCGAGTAATACTGAACCGCCACGATGTCGATTCACTGTCTTTGCAGGACAACCAAAGTTCAGATCAATCGCAGGTGCACCAAGCTCTACGACTTTAACTGCATTAGCAGCCAGCATTTCAGGGTCATTTCCTAGAAATTGGACGTGTACAGGCGTGCCTGCCGCTGTTTTACCGTCAGTCCATAATTCAGGGCAATAGGTGTGATAAACGTGGTCGGGTAGAACAGAGTTGGTCACACGGATAAACTCAGTGACACACCAATCAAAGCTGCCAATATGCGTTAGAACATCACGCATAATCGGGTCGGTTAAGCCTTCCATGGGTGCAAGAATGAGTTTCAAAGTGTTTGACCTAAATAAGAGGAAAATGCGTTATACGCATTATTTAACCACATGTCTAGCAAAAGAGCTTTATGCGAAAAACCAAAATGAGTGGTTGCTAAGATATAAAAAATTATCAGCTCAATGGTCTTCTTAAAACTCACTCATTTAAACAAAACATTATTCTTTTTGGTGAGTTGATTTTCGAAGGCGCTGAGAAAATTCAATTCCCCATACGACGCACCACATTGCCAAAATAAAGGGAAAGGTTAAAGCGGGCAAAGAGAGCAAGAACATGCATTTTGTGAAGATGATGGAAAGTAAAATTGCGAAAAAAAGCAGCCTTTTTTGCTGAGTGATCAATTGCGTGGCGATGGCTGCCAAAACGGCATTATAACTATACATTCCGCCAACAATTTCTGCATTTGACCAGTGACATAAAAATGCCAACAGTATGCCTAATATCGCTGCAAATACCGCCCATATTGCGTGTTTGGTATTGTTAATAAAGATTGCCGCTATAAAAATTAAACCCGTCCAACTATTGGCTTGAAACATGACTTGACCAAAGCCTTGTAATACGCCATCTACATGAGATGCATCTAAACTTACACTAGGTAAATCAATCACTTGTTGAGGAATAACCGTAAAGATGAGCCATAGTGTGAAAACAAAGGGAAAGGTATAAGGTTTTAGTTGATAGATTTGCATTAAATGCATGATAACCGTTGCAAAAATACTCCCACAAAGCAGAAGCCCTAAAACCAATTCCGTGGAGTTATAGAAATAACTGACTGCAATTGCGACCAAGGCGCTATTGAAGCCATATAATCCTGCTGAAATTGATGCGCTTGGATATTTACACAGTGTTGCCCAAAGTGTGCCAATTGCTGCTCCTGCAATTGAGGCGCAAGCTAAACGAAAGGAATGTATGGCGATACCCAAAACAAATAAGAGTCCAGTTGCAGCATTTTCCTGCAACATGATTTGACCTAGACCACGTAACACGCTGTGAATTATTATTTTAAGATTTTTCATGAAGTGTCACTGTAAGCTCAAATTTATATCTTAGATGTGTCTTTAATTGGTTTAAACGGAGTCATCTAATTTTGCAAAAAATGGCGATCATCAGTAAGTGAGTTACCGCCCTAAAATCATTTCCAACACAAATTTACTGCCAATAAATCCAATTGCAAGCAAGGCAAAACCTGAGATGGTAAAGCGTATCGCTTTGCGTCCACGCCAGCCAAACTTGTAATGTCCAATCAATAATGCGCCATATAAAAACCACGAAATAATACTAAATGCAGTTTTATGCACCAAATGCTGCGCAAAGAAGTTATCAATGGTGAAGAAGCCAAACATGAGTGCTGCGGTGAGCAAACCAAAACCTGTGATAATCAGGTCAAAAAGTAAGGATTCCATGACTTGAAAAGGGGGGAGTAAATTGACCCAGATCCGTCGTTTTTGCTTTTTCTTTAGCTCACGGTCTTGAAACCATAGTAATAAGGCATGAATGGTTGCCATGAGCAAAATGGCATAAGCAGAAAGCGATAAAATGATGTGTAAATCGAGCCAAAAATTATGATTATTCACCACTTGGTTTGGTTGACTAAATGCAAAGCCTAAAATCAAACCGAAAGCTGCGACTGGAATACCAATCAAATTTAAAGGCAAAATGGGGCGTATTAAACTTAAAATTAAACTGAGCGCTAACATCAGCCCCGAAGTAAAAGAAAGTAAGTTAAACACATCATAATTTACGCCGAATGGCGTCATCATATCTTGATACAACACTGTACCGTGCAGCACTAATCCTAAACCGACCATCAAGGCATAATTCAGTAAATTTGGTGAACGTTGTGACGTCAATCGAATAAACAAATACCAAAATGATGTGGTATAGGTGATGAGGGCCAAAACGGTATACACCAAGGGGAGACTGATCATGTCAAACCTTTTGCAAGGGGGTAAAGAATATTCACCATATAAGATATAAATTCGCTGCGAACTACAGTATCCTATAGCATCTTACGCATAAATTTTCTATTTTAAGAAAGATTTTTTTGCAACTAGCCATTTTAAGCGGATTTCGCAATGTTTGATACCTTAACAGAACGACTCACACAGAGTTTAAGAAATGTTACTGGCTCAGGGCAGCTGACCGAAGACAATATTAAAGATACCTTACGTGAAGTACGGATGGCGCTGCTAGAAGCCGACGTTGCGTTACCTGTCACGCGTGAATTTATCGCAAAAGTGAAAGAAGAGGCGCTTGGGCAACAAGTGATGACTCAACTTTCTCCGGGTCAGGCATTTGTTAAAATTGTTTATGATGAACTCACCAAAATGATGGGTGAGGCAAACGAAACTTTAGATTTAAATGCAAAACCTCCAGTGGTCATTTTGCTTGCAGGCTTACAAGGTGCGGGTAAAACCACTACAGCGGCGAAACTCGCTCGTTTCTTAAAAGAACGTCAAAAGAAAAAAGTCATGACGGTTTCTGCCGACGTCTATCGTCCAGCGGCAATCAAACAATTAGAAACGGTCTCTAATGAAGTGGGTGCGGGTTTTATTCCATCTGAAGCATCTGAAAAGCCAATTGATATTGTGAATCGAGCGATTGAGCAAGCGAAAATTCAGTTTGCCGATGTCTTAATTGTCGATACAGCGGGTCGTCTACATGTCGATGAAGACATGATGGATGAAATTAAAGAATTACATGCTGCGGTGAAGCCGACTGAAACTTTATTCGTTGTCGATGCGATGACAGGTCAAGATGCTGCCAATACCGCAAAAGCCTTTAACGATGCTTTAGC
>JAVXBC010000203.1:0-3716 GCA_036660195.1 Acinetobacter sp. | reverse complement strand
GTTTCGCTACGAATTAGAACAATTAAATGAAAAAGATCAACAAATTGCTCGCATCTTATCCCTATTTAACCAAAAACTAGATTTAATTACGGGTTCTTATTACGACAATATTGTGCAATCACTGTTGCCTGTGCCTGAACAAGTCAATTTTACCGAGAATGGCATCAGTTTTTCCAGTTTGCACCATATTAACGAAGGCACATACATTCATATTACGTTGAGTCATCCTGAAAACTTTTATCACATTGCTGCTACAGCCCAAGTCATTTACTGCAATGCGGAAGAGCAAGGCAAATTCCGTATCGGCGCTTATTTTATTACTTTGAATCCACAAGATCGCGCAAAATTAGCGACTGGTTTTCTACAAGCACAGCAATCAGCAAATCCCTCATTTTCAGGGGAAATTTAAATTTTTAAGCGTCGATATTGTTTGAGTTCTTGAAAAAAATAAAGCAATAGACCTAGTAAAATAATGTTCGCACCGACAAATACCTGAGCTGATAATTGTTCGTGATTTAAATACGCGCCAATTAAAATCGCGATCAACGGCGTCATAACGGTGGTTAAAGATAATGTGGTCGCTTTTAAATTTTGTACCAATTTAAAATAGCAAAACATGGCGATGAGAGAAGCCATCAACACGGTATAAATTAAAGCTAAGAGTGATTTTGCAGCTGGAAGATGTGTGGGTGCGTATTGCCAAATCCACGGCAATAATAACAAAGCACATAAAGTTGAAACTAAAATAGAACCCGTTGCTTGCGCCATTGGCTGCACATCTGCATTAATTTTTTTCACCAAAAAAATAGATAAGGCATAAGCAAAAACGCTAATTAACATAAAAAGAATGCCGATAGGTTGTACATGCTTTTGACTACCACTGAAGCAGATCAAGGCTAACCCAATAATGGATGTGCCCATCCCTATCCATTGTAAATTTCCCAATTTTTGCTCGAAGCCGAATCGACCAATTAAACCCGCCATAATTGGAGCTAAGCCAAACATCAAAGCAATCAAACCTGAACTTAAATAAGGTGTGGCGGCATAGGTGAAAATTTGCGAGCCGATTAAACTTAAACTCCCTGCGAGATAACTCAATAATGCAATTCTATCTCTAGGAAATTTAATTTTGAGAAACAGCAACACCAATACCGCCAAAGGCAGCGCGATAAAAAAACGTAAAACTAAGGCCCACATTGGATGTAAGTCAGCCACACTCCAGACGATTGCTAAAGGCGTGCTTGCCCAAATGAAGACCAGCAATCCATAAGTGAACATTAAGTTAATACGTGATGGCATAGTCAACTCAAGATGCAGTTTTCCGTTTTTGTTTTAAAATCGTTTGATCTAAAGAGCTTGAGAATTCACGTTTATCACGTTCAGAAATGGGTGGTGGCCCGCCCGTTTGCACACCCGCGCCACGTAAAGTATCCATAAAGTCACGTAAATGTAAGCGCGCTTTGACATTTGCTGTGGTGTAAACCTCACCACGAGGATGAATCGCAATTCCGCCTTTTTCAATCACTTGTGCTGCAAGTGGAATATCTTGTGTAATGACAATATCCTGCGCCTGCATACGATCAACGATTTCTTGATCTGCTCGATCTGCACCACTCATCACTTGGATAGATTTAATCCTTACTGATGGCGTAATTCCAACGTTTTGATTGGCAACAAAAATCACTTCAAGTAGATAACGATCAGAGGCACGAAGAATGACTTCACGTAAAATTTTAGGCAATGCATCGGCATCGACCCATAATTTAAATGGCAACACGAGGACAATTAGCCTTTAAAAACAAAAATTCAGTTTAGCAGATTCGTGCAAATGTCGTATGCCAAGCAGTGTGAATTATGATTATTTAAACATCTGAATAACGACATAAGCATTCAACGTAAATGAATTACATATCCAGACTTGAAATATCCTAATCACCCTCGATTTAATAGAGTAAGTATAAACATTCAGCATCGATATTTTATGAAAAATCAAAATAGTCCAGAAATCATTACAATCCAAGATCAAACTTTCGGAAACCATGCCGAGCACTGGAACTTATTGACAGATGCCCCTGAAACCGATGTACCGAAATGGTTAAACTTAGCACTCGATGCTCCTGTCATGCCAATGGGCTTATGTGAAAACGAGCACGCCATGGATCAGAGTTTTTGGTTGATTCAAGGGCCAAGTGGTGAAGCCGTTTCAATCAATCAAATTATTGCCGTTGAAGATCAAAAGCCGCGTGCATTAAAAACAGCCTTTCCAAGTTTTGAAAGTCCATATCAATATGATGCAAAGATTGAACGTATTATTACTTGTGATTCTGAAACCCAAGCTGTTTTACGTTTAAGTCTAAATAAAAATACCGCAATTTATGCCTTTGATACTTTGTTTAGTGTCAACAGTTGTCAATATGACAAAAATCAAAGCTATCAAATCCAACTTAATGCTTGGGCTTACGAATTAGAAGCTGTTTCAGCCGATGAGAAAATCATTGTGGATGACCCTGCTTCAATTAAACATCACCGAGCATTAAATGCAATTTTGTCTGAACATAATGGAATTGCCCCAGAAAATTTACAAGAGCTGATTAATGATTGGCAACCAAAAACGCCTGAAGATCAAGAACCTGTGACCGTCGACTTTTCTAAAATGGTGGCTTATTTATATGGTGAAACATTAGGTCAAGAAGATGAAGCTTGGTTTCAAGGCAACATCGTGGGTAAATCGAGTATGCATTTTATGCAACAGGAATATACCCTTTATGATGTGACTTTGGTTTTAGAAGATGATCTACCTGCGATTCTAATTCGTATCGCAACACAAAATATTTTGTATAAAAACTTTAACATTGGTGAATATATTCGCGGCAACCTATGGATTCAGGCGAATATTTATGCTAAAACTGCACTAAAGTGATGATAAATCACATTAAAGGGCATTTGTAGGCATACTCATGAAAATTATTCCAGAGCAAACCACGACGAGTCTAATCCATTCGAGTGATCAAGAGTTCAAGCTTGATACTGGTGCGATGTGCTTTTTTTTATTGGGTATGTTTTTAGCCGCGATGATTTTTAATCAATTGAGCTGGTTCTAACTGTAGAGTTCGTATTTTATTTCCAATAAACAAAATAGTCTTTGCTTTAGCCTGAATCCTGAACTCTTGCCAAATCGAATGGGCACGAAACTGTTAAAATCCGTATAATTAAAAGAATAAACAGTAGATTTGGACTCCCGATGCATCCTTCTCAAATCAATACGCCCGTGAAACATTGGTGTGAGTTTGAATTTATTGCTAAAACCGTCACCAATCCAAATATTCATATTAAAGGGCGTTATTCCTATTATTCTGCCTATTGGGATCAAGGCTTTGAACGTTGTGTGGTGCGTTATTTACATAACAAACCGTCGACTCAAGAAAAGCCAATAGACCAACTCTATATTGGCAACTTTGTCTGTTTTGGTGCTGAGTGTGTGATTATGATGGGCGGTAATCAATTGCATCGACCTGATTGGATTTCGACCTTTCCTTTTGATACACGGAGTTTTTTAGTCGCTGGTGATACAATCATTGCAGATGGTTGTTGGATTGGCAGTCGTGCCATGATCATGCAAGGGGTCAAGCTCGGTGAAGGCGCTGTTATTGCCACTGGCGCTATCGTGACTCAAGATGTGCCACCCTACGCAATTGTTGGCGGTGTACCCGCTAAAA
>JAVXBC010000202.1:0-3717 GCA_036660195.1 Acinetobacter sp. | reverse complement strand
GTGCAATTCTTGGCAGTTTTGAACGTTTTATTGGTATACTAATTGAACACTACGCGGGATTCATGCCGCCATGGCTTGCACCTGTTCAAGCATGTGTCATGAATATTACCGATGCACAAGCGGAAGCCTGTGAGCAAGTGGTCGCAAAATTCAAGGAAAATGGGCTTCGTGTCATTTCTGACTTGAGAAATGAAAAGATCGGATTTAAGATTCGTGAGCGAACCCTAGAGCGTATTCCTTATCTTTTAGTTCTCGGTGATCGAGAAGTAGAAGAGGGCACTGTGAATGTGCGTACTCGCTCAGGACAAAATTTAGGTACTATGTCAGTAGATGCATTTATTGATTTAGTGAAGTCTGCCGTCGCCGAACGCGGCCGGTATATTGTGGAGTAATAAAGATTAAACAGCCTGACCGTAATCAACAACAAGGTGCTAAAAGTAACCGCCCAGCCATTAACGATGAGATTCGTGCAACAGAAGTACGTCTTGTCGCTGCTGATGGTGAACAAAAAGGGGTCGTTTCATTAACTGAAGCGTTGCGTGCTGCTGAACTAGCCAATCTTGATCTCGTAGAGATTGTGGCAAATGCAGAACCACCTGTTTGTAAAATCATGGATTACAACAAGCACTTGTTTGATCTGAAGCAAAAGCAAAAAGATGCGAAGAAAAAACAGCATCAAGTGCAAGTGAAAGAAATTAAATTACGTCCTGCAACGGATGTAGGTGATTATCAAATTAAATTGCGTGCAATTTTACGTTTCCTTGAAGAAGGTAACAAAGTGAAAATTACCTTGCGTTTCCGTGGTCGTGAAATGGCGCATCAGCAACTTGGTTTGGCTCAATTGCAAAAAATTGAAGCTGACGTGGCTGAGTTCGGCGTAATCGAACAAGCTCCGAAGATGGAAGGTCGTCAAATGGGTATGCTCATTGGGCCGAAAAAGAAAAAGTAATTTTTCTTATAAAAAACACCGCATCTCGCGGTGTTTTTTTATGCTGCTGAAATTGTCTAATGCACTAAAATGACTTAAGTGTTCACTTAAAATTATTGTTTCTTTTCGTTTTTGATCAGGCCTATACAGATCGTAAAATGCTATAACAATCTATATGTTATAAACGATTAAAAGAGTGAAGAATTAAATGATCGACCTATATTATTGGGGAACACCCAACGGACATAAAATCACTATTGCCTTAGAAGAAATGCAGCTTGAATATGCCATTCATCCCATTAATATTTTAAACAATGATCAGTTTCAGCCAGATTTTCTAAAAATTTCGCCGAATAATAAAATTCCTGCCATTGTCGATCAAAATGGCCCACGAGGTGAATCAATTTCTGTGTTTGAATCGGGCGCAATCTTACAATATTTAGGTCGAAAGACTGGACTATTCTATCCAAGTGATGAACAAGAGCGTGTTGAAGTGGAGCAATGGTTAATGTGGCAAATGGGTGGATTTGGTCCAATGTTAGGGCAGAATCATCATTTTAATAAATTTGCACCTGAGCGCATTCCTTATGCAATTGATCGTTATATCAACGAAACTAAGCGTCTTTATGGCGTGCTAAACAAACAATTAATTGGTCAAAAGTTTGTGGCAGGTGAATATTCGATTGCTGATATGGCGATTCTGCCTTGGGCGCTCCGTTATGAATGGCAAGGCATTCAACTTGAAGACTATCCTTATGTACAGGATTATATTGAGCGTTTAACGGCTCGTCCTGCGATTCAAAAAGCATTATCCATCCAAGTCTAATTTTTCAATCGTGTATAAGTTTGCCTCATGAGTTATTGGTTGTTGTTTATATCAGCTTTTGGGGCTGCGACTTTATTGCCCTTGCAGTCCGAAGCGGTATTCATAACCCTGCTCATACAAGAGCTTTCTAATCCTTTCTACCTGATCTTGGTTGCAACTATCGGCAATGTTTTAGGTTCCTGCCTGAATTGGTGGTTAGGACTGAGAATCGAACATTTTAAAGATAAGAAATGGTTTCCTATTTCAGAACAGCGTTTAGCACAAGCGCAGCAGATCTACCATAAATATGGCTATTATTCTTTATTGTTGAGTTGGATGCCTGTGATCGGTGATCCAATCACGTTAATAGCAGGATTGATGAAAGAAAATTTTTGGCGATTTTTACTCATCGTGATGATTGCTAAAGGCGGTCGTTATCTGACTGTATATGCTTTATATCTCGGGATCTTTTAAGTAAATGGGAAAGCGCTAGTCTTTCCCGAAACTTTTAATGATCGGAACCTTTGGTGATGTCGACTTTAAATAAATCAGAAGTTTTAAACCAACAATAGGTTACGACAGCAAGGGTCATACAACCACCGAAAATGGTCGCAGTAATCGTTCCTAAATATTTGGCAGCTAGACCTGATTCAAAAGCACCAAGTTCGTTGCTAGAGGAAACAAACATACCATTTACGGCAGCAACTCGACCTCGCATATTTTCAGGTGGGAAGATTTGTAGCACCGTTTGACGAACCACCACTGAAATACTGTCGCAAGCACCTGTCATCATCAGGGCAAAAAGTGATAGCCACATGTTATTTGAGAAAGCAAACAGAATGGTGAAAATACCAAAGCCTGCTACCGCCAAGAGCATATTACGCCATGCATGGTGCATCGGTGGAAATTTTGTCAGTGCAATCATGGTCATGAGCGCACCAATTGAAGGGGCGGCGCGTAAATAGCCAAGACCTTCAGGGCCGACTTTTAAAATTTCCTCGGCAAAAATAGGCAACAAGGCAATTACACCACCAAATAAAACAGAAACAAGGTCGAGTGAAATCGCCCACAGCACAATTTTAGTTTCCCAAATAAAGCGGAAACCATCGGTCAGGCTTTGCAGCACATTTTCGGTTTCCATCTTTGGGAAAGTGCGTTTTTGCAACAGGCTAATCAAAATAAAGCAGACTGCTAATAGTGCTGTAACGGCAAATAAACTAGTTTCTCGACCAAGAAATGCCAACATAAAACCGCCGAGCATAGGGCCAATAATCACCCCACTTTGCCAGCCGATGGTTGTCCACGTTGCACCATTGGCATAAAGTTCACGAGGAATTAAAAATGGCTTGAGGGATGTAGCAGAAGGGTTGTAGAAACCACGAATGGTTCCTAAGGCAAAAATCACTGCATAAATACCCCATGACAGTGTATTAATGCCAATTTTCTCTAAGCCATGTAAATGAAACAATGCCCAAAGCACTAAAGGTAAGGGAATAGCAAAGAATAAACACACTTTCATGATGGATTGTTTATTCAGCTTATCTGCAAAATAGCCACCCCATAACGATAGCGTAATAAACGGAATCGCTTCAGCCAATCCAATAAAACCTAAGGTGAGTGGATCGCGAGTAATTTGGTAGAGCGAATAAGCGACAATAATTTCTTGAATCAAAATCGCAAGCGTTAAGCAAAATTGATTTAGCGTAACGATCGAGAAATCTCGATAGCGTAATGCTGCAAATGCATCATTTTGTATATTCATATTGATTGGGAGTTAAAGATTCAAAGCTATTATAGAGGCTAATTTTATAGATTTTTCTCATAATTTGAGAATTAATTAAGAGAAATAAGACTTAGGGCAAATCGAATATTTGCTGTCAAAAAATGAGCATTTTACTTTTGTTTTAAGTGAGGATGCTTTAGAATGTCGGCTCCCTTACCTGCAGGTCGTTTTTGCAATGGTGCAAACGTTCCGAACAGGTGT
>JAVXBC010000201.1:0-3765 GCA_036660195.1 Acinetobacter sp. | reverse complement strand
TTAGCCACTGGTTAGAAATGCATGCTTCACCGTACAAAATTGGTCGTCCGCGCCAACTTTATACTGGTGAAACGCAACGCGACATCCAACGTTAATTTATTTGATAAGTTGATGTTAAAAAAGCTGCCAAATGGCAGCTTTTTTATGCTTCAGGAACAGAAACGATTAACGCCCCCACTCCGCATCTTTAGCATGGGTAATTTTAATATAGCAACTGAATATTTTTATAAATCAGAAGCTAACCATTTAGGATTGCGCCGATCAACTATCAAATTCTTTCCAATTAAACCTCAAACTAAAGTCTAGTTTAATACCATGATCCGTATAAAACATACAGTTCTGTTTATTTATAGATATATACCAAAAAGTAAAATATAATAATTAAAATTTGAGGGGTTTTCATGAGAAAGATATTTTCACTAATCTTACTATTAGGGCTTATGGGGTGTGTCGATAACGACCAGAGTAATACTTCTCAAGCGAATTTAAATCCAGTTGAACAGACTGCACCTACTGCTACCAGCTATAATCTATCCACTTCATCGAGAACTATGTCTGCTGCACTACCTTTTGGCGGCTGGTCAGTGACTAGTTCTACTGCTGTGGGTGCTTCAACATTAATTGACGCAGCCAAGAGCTAAAGTTTATCCGCGGCACTAATAACCCCTAGTGTGGCAGAGGTGGCAAAGGTTTTACGTGGTGGGGCTGCTGGAATTGCTTTAAGTTTAGCTGTAGATCAATTGCTTGATGGAGTTGATTGGGTTCTTGACCCTGCGAATAATCGAATTGTCTATCAGAAACCCGATAAGCCGCTTTCACATCTTCAATATGTTTGGCTATTTGGGAATAAATATGCAAGCACCCTTCAGGGTGCATGTGATTTGATGACTGCCCATTATAATGCAACAGGTCCAAAATATAAATTTGAAAGATATGAGGAAGTTATTAGTGGTTATATAGCATATTGTTATTATTCGTCATTAGAATATCCAGATTTACGTAATTGGGATTTTCGCAACCCTGTAAATACTGTTGTAAATCCCTATTATGATCCAAACACACTTTCTCTCAAAACAATAGCCGAACAAGTCATTTCCAATGCTGATGCTGGTAGTGTAGATGCCCAATTCGCTACCTATGCAGCAGCTCAAAACATTTTGAATGAAGCTTATAATGATGATGCTAAGGCTGAGCCGATTGTTAATGAGTTGGAGAATAATGCTGATGATAAATGTAGCAAGCATAATGCATACCAAAATGGCCAAGCAAGGATTATCGAAGATAGATACAATGAAATGTTTGTTGATTTCTTTGATTTGTACAATAAGTATCGTTCAATAAATAATCCACTTAGAGGTATTGGTTCATGGGAAGGTCATATTTATTTTTATGTAGAAATAGAGCAGCCAGAATTAAGGGATCGTATTCTAAAAGCATTTTTTGATGGGTGTCCTGAAACTTCAAGCGCACAGAGATGGAAGGCGAAAGCTCCACCTCCGAAGCCAGGCGTGCATTCACCAAATTAATGAGTTAATGAAGATGATTAAATTAGATATTATTGAGCCATCAAAAGGACAGCCAATTAAGACAATTTACTTTTCTGATGAGCAGGGCTGGTGTTTTAGAGTGACAAACTTTCTTGGAGAGAAACTAGTTCTAGATGAATTAAAAGAGTTTTCAAGCACAAAGCAACTTGTCAGTGAAACTTTGTTTAACTCGAATTATGAGGTGGTTGCGTATAAAAACTATCTCAAGGATTTAGAAGGAAAGATAATTGGAACCGAGGATTATAAAATAGTTAATGGTCAGCTACAAAAGCTGAATTCTATGCTATTTGAGGTAATCAATAGGGATGAACATCATATTCGACAGAAGTGGCACAACGCTCAGGGAGAATTTGTTTACTCAACTGAATCAAATGAGAGATTTGAGCTTAGGTATGTTAAGCCAAATGGTGAAATAGTTGATTATGAGAAACTTCATGAGTTCTTGGAGGTTTATAAACCTGTCGAATTTGGTGAGATTAAAAATGATTACTTAAGCCAAATCGTTAAAGAAAACAGTTAAGTCAAATGAGCCTAAGAACCTCGTATATTGAACTGGTTTTTTTGCAGAAAGGAAAACGAAAATTACCTTGTTCCACCATTGTACGGTGGAATGCCAAACAAGTTAGATTTCATCATCTTCTAAAACACGTAATAAATGACCACTCATGCCATCTGCACGCAACCATGCCAATTCATAACTGGCTTTAGCAAGCGCCAGTACACGACGCTCAAATTCATCCCAAATCGGCTTAACTTGTGCATGTTGGATGCCAAGTCCGCTTTCATCTGCCAAATGCTTATTTTTCTCGCAGATTTTCAGCGCATGATAGAGCTTACGCCCCTTACTCGCTGTGTCCAAAACACGAACATGCTTGCTATGAATAAATCCATCAATATGTTGCAAATTGGCATGAGGTAATAACGGAATTAGGATTTGATCGAGCTGCGCATCCAAACGCTTCCACACCGCCAATCGTTGCTCAGCTGTATAAGTGTTCCACTGAATCACTTCGTGGTTAAAACGGCGACAACCGCGACAAACCAAATCTCCAAATACCGTTGAACACCGTCCCGCACAGGGAGTTAACGATGGAATCCGACGTTCATTACTCAAAATCACTTCCTCTAAAACCATATTCTATTTATGGCTTTCTCGCTTATTTGCAAATTTCAGGCTAAAATATGCGCCTTAATTTCCTATCTTAATACATTTGGAGTTATCCATGAACGCTACTGTAGAACAGCTTGCACCTGTAGAACAGCCAGCGAGCAATAATTGGGTTGTTGCCGCACTTTATCAATTTAAAGAAGTTTCTGATGCAGCCGATCTGCAACAACGTCTTTTAGATTTAGTCCAAAACATCAACCTATGTGGAACTCTGATTGTCGCTTCGGAAGGCATCAACGGTACAGTGGCAGGTGATCGTAACGCGATTGATGCCATTCATCAATTCCTTTTAAACGAAGGCTTTGCTGCAATGGAATATAAAGAGTCTTTTAGCTCTGAAAAGCCATTCCGTAAAATGAAAATTAAATTAAAACAAGAAATTGTGACTTTAGGTGTGGAAGTTAAACCACGTGACTTGGTCGGGCATTATCTCGACCCCAAAGAATGGAATGAATTACTGAGCCGCGATGATGTGATCTTGGTCGATACCCGCAATGACTATGAATATAAAGCAGGTACATTTAAAGGCGCAATTGATCCGAAAACCGAAAGTTTCCGTGAATTCCCTGAGTACGTAAAACAAAATCTTGAGCAACATAAAGATAAAAAAATTGCGATGTTTTGCACCGGTGGCATTCGCTGTGAAAAATCAACTTCTCTACTGTTACAAGAAGGCTTTAATGAGGTCTATCATCTTAAAGGTGGCATTTTAAAGTACCTTGAAGAAACGCCAGCGGAAGAAAGTTTGTGGGAAGGTGAATGTTTTGTTTTTGATGGTCGTACTGCGGTCACGCATGGCGTTGAAGAAGGCGAAAATATTAAATGTCACGCCTGCGGTTGGCCTTTAACTCAAGCTGAAGCTGAGCTACCAAGTTATGAACTTGGTGTTTCATGTATTTACTGTATTGATAAAACCAGCGATGCGCAAAAAGCAGGTTTCCGTATGCGCCAATCACAAATTGCTGCGGCAAAACGTAAACGCCTGTAGTTTTTAATAATGAATAGATGATAAGCCGCTCCCCTAAAGTTGCGGTTTTTCTTTAACTTCGA
>JAVXBC010000200.1:0-3771 GCA_036660195.1 Acinetobacter sp. | reverse complement strand
AACTATCTCAGGATTCAATAGGGTCAATTGGAAAACATAAGGCAATAAAAAAAGCCTAAACCCTTTAGATTTAAGCTTTTAGGACTCTATGAGATATCATAGAAAGTAAACTTGGCGAGAGAGGGAATAAACTTATTGATTTAAGTTTGTGATAATTAATTAAAATTAAAAACCGTGTTTTGTACTTTACCCCCAGTTATACCCCCAGCTGCATGAGGGTACTTCATTAGCTGCTTAGCCATTGTTCTTACTATAGCATTAAAGCTTTGCACTAACCTGACGGATTTTATTGCCATCGTATTTTAATGTATGATCATTTGATACTTACGTACGTATAGAGATAAGCATGTTTGAGATCATTGATGATTTAAAAGCTAAATTAGATCAGCATCGACCTCTTTCACCTGCGATTGTTAAAAATCTACACGAAGACTTGATCTTGCGCTGGACTTACCATTCCAATGCGATTGAAGGTAATACTTTAACCCTTTTAGAGACCAAAGTTGTTCTAGAGGGAATTACGGTAGGTGGTAAGGCATTAAGAGAGCATTTTGAAGCGATCAATCATCGTGATGCAATCTTGTATGTCGAAGATATTATAAAAAAAGAAGAACCATTTTCTGAATGGCAAATTCGGAATGTTCATC
Organism: Acinetobacter sp.; assembly: GCA_036660195.1. GTDB lineage: Bacteria > Pseudomonadota > Gammaproteobacteria > Pseudomonadales > Moraxellaceae > Acinetobacter. The sequence goes on along the minus strand of JAVXBC010000200.1, from coordinate 3,124 downwards.
AACTAATATTAAAAAACATTGATGATGAAAATGCTGGACGATATCGCCAACAGAATGTATTAATTTCAGGTGCTACAACTAATCCGCCAGACCATACTTTGCTTAATGACAAAATGGCTCAGTTTATAGATTGGTATAACACGGAAGCTCATACATTGCATCCAGTTGAACGAGCTGCCAAAGTTCATGCTGATTTCGTAGGTATCCATCCTTTTGTCGATGGGAATGGACGAACATCTCGGTTATTGATGAATCTGGAACTGCTTAAAGCAGGCTATCCGCCCAGTGTGATTACAGTAGAAAATCGTTTAGCCTACTATGAGGCACTTGATCAATGGATGGCGTATAGTAATACAGAGCCATTCATTAATTTGATTGCTGGGGTCGTGCTGGATGGATTTAAGCCTTATCAGATGGTTTTGGGGATTTAAAAATACTATTGCTTCATAAAAAAGACCCCCAGTTCCCCAAAGGGGCTGCTGAGGATCGATTCAACCTAATGTCACTGCTTTTTAATAAAGTTTACGTTCTATACTAACTGTTGGATTATGGTCATTAATTCGAATCCAAAAATCAGAACCAACGAGCTGCGCTTTTAACACTTTCAACCGTTCTTCTGCATAGAGCTGATTGAGATTGTAATAGTTATGCTCTTGAGACTGGTAAAGGGGTAATACTCCAGCATTCATTGACGGAATCGCTCCTAAAGTAACACGATCAACTGGATTATCAATCAAGTATGGTTGTAGATCTTCATATAAGCTGGATGCTTTGAACTCTTGCCAATCTGATGACTTTTTTTCTACAAAGAAAATGAGACGTAAAGTTTCAGTGCCAAATACATCAATTTCACGTTTTGATAATATCCCAAGTACATCATTATTCTTTCGATTCTGCCATACTTTTTTGATGATGGGCTTTGCCTTATCAATCAAGATATCTTTAACGAGTTGATCAAAATGTTCATCACCAAATTGTGGAGACATACCATTCACCTTTTTCCGTTGAATGGTAAGCGAATGCACTTCAAAGCGATCAGTCTCAGATACAATCAAATCCAAAAAACTATCATATTGCGTTTTTAAGTTCGTATATTTTGTATTCCAAGACTTGAGTTGCGATTGGAAGTCACGGGTCGTAATAGTGACTTTAAAATCACTCAAACAGTAATCGATAATTGATTCATATTGAATATGATCATTGACTGGTATATGAGGAAGCTGATGTTTCCAAATTGTTTGTGCAAAAACAGCAAGGATCGGGTGAATTTTAATATTGGGAACATTCCCCAAAATAAATGGGTTTAGTGCACAGTCTACGATAACTGGAAAAATTTCTTGTCCTGCCTTGGTGAGATAGAGGTTTGGCCGAAACTGGACATTAGTTGGTTGGGAGGTAAATAGCCTTAAATTTTTTGATGCCTGAACTTTCATTGCTGCTTTAAGATGGTAATCAAGACTTCTACCATGATTTTTAGTTGGTATCTGTAGATATCTAGGTTGATGCGTAAACAGATTAGTAAGGGTGGTCGTAGTGATGAAGTCTAGTGACGATAGTGTTTCTAGATTATCTAATGGTTTAGTGAATTTCTTACTCATTTAGATTGCTCCATATTATTGTCAGTAAAGTCAGTGTGGTCTGTAGATGATTCAGTCTTCTTACGTGGGCGACCCAGCTTGGACTTTTCTCCAAGAATTTCACTAGACTGAAAACGACGGGCACCTTTGAGATTTGAAAAGATGAAGAACTGATCGGCTTTACAGATGTAATCAAAAGTTTGAAATAAGTATTCCTGTTTTACTTTGTCTGAATGATGAATCATGCCTATGGCACAACGACGGTATGAATCTTTCTGCATATTGCAGATATAAGTTGTACCTTGTCCCTTGGTAATTTTCTCATTCCAGATATCTTTTATTCCCTGTGCAAACTTAATGTCTTGACGATGTTTGTTCCCATCTAAGAAAAAGTATGCGTGCAAGTGGAAGCCTGTACGAACTGAATACTCAAAACGGAAGATATACCCAATTACTTCCTTGAGAAGGTGATTGTAGCGTTTCATTTCAAGTAGCTTTTGAATACACTTTTTAAGGTAGGCAAGGTCATCTTTCGAATGAATTTCATCTATACGATAAAAATTTTTGAGTAAAGTTTCTGGATCGCGTTTAAGTGCAAAGTCCATGCGTAAAACCAATACTTTGGAGTAGTTGTCAAAAATCGATTGAGTAAGCTCAATACAGCGCGCTTTATTCTCTTGACAATTTGCTGCACGATCTCGAAGCTTTCGCTTGATTATGGGATCGCTCATATAACGACGAATTGAATGAGCAAATTGGTTTACGAGTTTTACGTAGCACTCTAAGCCACTTTGATCTTCGGGATGTATAGATTTTCCACCCAGATGAATGACTTCAATTTCTTCAGATGTGAGTTGGCTGCGGGCTGACTCAAAGGCAGACCATTCAACACCACCAATCAAGAAAGCAGGCAAAATGTAATACATAAGGTCACTTAAATGCCTGAGAAGTATTAGGGTTTCTTGGTCACATTCCAAGCGGTGGACAACTTTGTGAGGAGACAGGTGATGTTCTCTGATACGAATCACATCGTCCTCACGATCTTGCCATTTAAAAACTATTTCAACGGCTTTGATGATTTGCTCAGTCCAATAATCAGAATGACATCGGATGAGTGCCTGTTGAGCATCATCGCTATAAGTGACGAATTGCTGATCTTCTTCGATTTGATTGAGCAAAGCTAGATGAGCTAAAGGCTCATGAGCGGGTTGAGTTTGATTCAGTTTGATTTTAGGGTTACGTTTAATACTCATCGTATGTTCCTCTATTAGGAAAGTCGCATGATCAGCACAGAAATTAGGCATAGCTTTTCCTAAGGACACTGTTTAAGGCAGTGTCCACAAAGGAGTATGTGTTGATGACGTATGACGGATTGGAGAGCAGGGATACCGTGAGATCAAGTACACATTGCATCTACCAATCAGTGAGTGACTGAATAGGTATTAATCGATAAACCAGCACATCAGTTGGTTGTTGTTTAGTATATTTAATCAATAGATCTCTTTCATAAATCAAAAAATGCTCATCTTTTGGTGAATATTCATCCT
>JAVXBC010000199.1:0-3775 GCA_036660195.1 Acinetobacter sp. | reverse complement strand
TCTTCACGAATACTTGGATTGAATTGTTTTAGATAGCTTAAACGATCAATTTCATATTGCCATTTATTACCATAATGCACTTTGGCTTGCTGCATCAGTTCAGGTAATGAAGTTTTAGCAATTTCTAAAGCTTGGCTATATCGCTGCTCAATCACTTCACGGCGTGCTTTGACCACTTGGCGACAGCTATTGCCATCTAAGTGGTGCAAGTACGGACGAATAATGCTTGGGTCAATTTTCTGCGATAAATCCTGACCGTTTTCGCTGAGTAATACACGAATGAGTTGCTTCGGTAAACTTGATGGCAAGTTTAATGCTTTTGGCGCAATTACATCTACTTTGAACCAAACTTCGAGCAATACCGAGCCTTGAGGCAGCGCATTTGACTTTAAAACCGCAACATTGGTACTACCAAATGATTGCGTGCGAATCAGCTCCATCATGCTTTCAATAAATGGATGTTCTAAAGTTAGATATTCAGCATCTTCGCGAATTTGCGCCTGATCACGATAGAACGTTGCAGTCATACCTTCTTCATCTAAGGTCAAGCCTTGCACTTGCATTTGATCGGTCGGTTTAATGATCACCGTACCATTACTTTGTTCATCAAAATCAATATTGGTCGATGCCATAAAACGCTTAACGAACATCGGCAAAGTCGTATTGTCGTCGTAGTCTTCCAAGGCTTGCACAATGCCTTGTGCCACAACTGGACGGCATGAGTTGTATTCGAGTAGGCGATCACGACCTGCTTGTAATTCAGCTTCCAACGCCTGACGTTGAACATTCACTTCTTCAAGTAAATCTTCAAAAGTCTGCCCTTGATCTGCCAATAAACAATCTTTGAGTTCGATAATGAAGTTTTCTTGCAACGTCTGTGCGGTCGGCGAAATACTACTGAAAATATTCAACGCTTCGTTATACCAACGGAACATGCGTTCTTGTGCTGTTCCCATAAGATATGGCACATGAATCTGGATGCGATTTTCCTGACCAATACGGTCTAAACGACCAATACGCTGTTCCAATACGTCTGGATTCGCAGGTAAATCAAATAAAATTAAATCACTGGCGAACTGGAAATTACGCCCTTCTGAGCCAATCTCAGAACAAAGTAGAATTTGCGCGCCATAGCTTTCTTCTGCAAAATAGGCCGCTGCTTGGTCGCGTTCCAGCAAGCTCATGCCTTCATGGAACATGGCGGTACGAATACCTGCATGCAAACGCAAGACATTTTCGAGCGATTCCACCACAGGGCCGCTACGCGCAATTAATAATACTTTTTTGTGTTTTAAATCCTTGCGAAGGACTTCCATCAACCAAGGCACACGCGGATCATTTTCCATCCAAGAGCCGTCAAGCTGCCCTTCTTCAGGCCACATTTGCTCACGCATCTTGCCATCGTAAGACCAATTTTCTGGTGCTAGCAACGGTGCAGGCTGACAGTCACGCCCTGGAAAACCTTGAATCGCTTCGCGCGTGTTGCGGAATAAAATACGACCTGTACCATGACGGTCTAATAATTCATGGATTGCGCGCATGCGTTGTTCTGGGTTGTCATCAATACGATGACCCAATAAGCCTTCTAATGCGATGAGATGATCTTCTGCCAATGCGTCATCAGACATCAACACTTCAGCTACTTTTGCCGTTTGTTGATATTGTTGTTCTTCATCGAGGAAACGTTCTAGGCTGCTAAAACGTTGCGGGTCGAGTAAACGCAAACGGGCAAAATGACTTTCTACGCCTAATTGTTCTGGCGTTGCTGTAAGGAGTAATACGCCCGCTGTTTGCTGTGCAAGTTCTTCGATTAGGTCGTAACGATCATTGCCGCCTTCTTCTTCACTCCACATCAAGTGATGCGCTTCATCGACCACCAGTAAATCAAAACCAGCAGCTAAGGCTTGTTCACGTAAATCTTCATGATCGACCATTAAGTCAACGCTGGCGATAATACATTGCTCAGTTAAAAATGGATTCTGATCAGGATCATGTTCTTTGATTGATGCGGTACGGGTTAAATCAAATAAAGAAAATTGCAAATTGAAACGACGGCGCATTTCAATCATCCACTGATATTGCAGTGAATCTGGGACTAAAATCAGAATGCGTTCTGAACGCCCTGTTTTGAGTTGCTGATGCAGAATTAAACCTGCTTCAATGGTTTTACCCAAACCAACTTCGTCCGCCAACAAAACACGCGGCGCAAAACGCTTCCCCACTTCATGAGCAATATAAAATTGATGTGGAATCAAACCGACACGTGCACCCAACATGCCACGTAACGGACTGCTATGCATATGCGATTGTAAGAGCATCGCTTCAATACGCAAGTCGTACCATTCTTTATAATCGACTTGGCTCGCGAGTAAACGCTCTAAAGGTTTAGCGAGTTGAATTTGCGCGCCAATCCGCGTTTCATTCAACGATTTACGTTCGATTTCGCCATTGTCTAAATGACGAATCACCTCATAACGTAATACGCCATGTCGATCTTCCATCGACTCGACAATCCATTTTGTCCCTTCTTGATCTTGGACTTCATCATTGGTATGAAAAATGATGCGAGATAAAGGCGCATTGTTGCGTGCATAAACACGGGTTTCATCACTTTTAGGAAATAAAATGCTGATAGAACGTTCATCGACATCAATAAGAACACCTAAACCCAGTTCAGTTTCTGTATCTGATAGCCAACGTTGACCAATAGCAAACTGCTGCAATTTTTTCCACCTTATCTCAAGTTAGCCCACATAGTTTAGGTCATAAATTAATCGAAATTTAAGACATTTTATGTAGTTTTAAATCTAGGCTGCTGTGAATAAATCATCACCACATAAGCCTTTATATTTTGACATAAAGCACGAATAAATATCGTACATCACATCATAATTCTTTAAAAAATTTCGCGGTTAAAACGGAACTGGACAGTCAAATGTCAACTGTTCACCTGTTTGAGGATGTGCGAAGCTCAATTGCGTTGCATGCAAACATAAACGCTCAGAAAGCTTCTGCTGTTCTGATGTGGCATATAAAGTATCGCCCAAAATCGGATGACCTAAATATTGCATATGCACACGAAGTTGATGTGACCGCCCTGTAATTGGCGTTAATTTGACTCGTGTGACTGCTTGACCTTGAATTTCGAAATGCTCAATGGCTTGCCATTCGGTCAGTGCTGGTTTGTGATGGGACGCATCCACAATATGCAATGGCGGACGTGTCGGGTCGTAGATCACAGGAATATCGACAGTCCCTTGACCTTCTAAATGTCCTGCGACTAAGGCCTGATAAATTTTTGCGGTTTGACGGTCTTGAAACTGGCGTGAAATGGTACTTTGTCCAAATTTGGACAAACCAAAAACCAAGATGCCTGAGGTATCCCGATCTAAACGATGAATCAGTAAGGTTTTAGGTTCTAATTTTAATAAGCGATTGATTAAACAATCTTGTAAATCGGCTGTTTTCCCAGGTACGGTCAATAATCCCGCAGGTTTATGTATGACCATAAAATCTTCATCACGATGAATCAAATGTTCATTTAGAAAATCACTCAAACTAACCTTCCAACGACTCGATGAAAACAAGCGGCGATCATAAAAAGCTTGAAGAGAAATTACAATCAAATTTTCAGTAAAAATTGGCTAATTTTTAACAAACGCTATGATAAAATCAAAATTAATCATTACCCTAATAAAAAACGAACATGGTTATAAATTTAGCAAAACAACAAGCAACTTTTTTATTCACTCAAATATTACAAGAAAAGGACTTT
>JAVXBC010000198.1:0-3908 GCA_036660195.1 Acinetobacter sp. | reverse complement strand
CAACAGCTTGAGGTGGGAACTCGAACTAAAAGTGACCGACTGAATACGCAGCCACGAAAAACCAAAGCACCTACAGCCAAACGCCTTGCCAATACTAAACAGCTCAATTACCAACAATGGCTCGAGGTCAGAAAACAGGGCATTGGCAGTAGTGATGCGGCAACGGCCTGTGGACTCAATCCCTATATGTCGATGCTGGAACTATGGATGATTAAGACAGGACGGATGCAGCAAAACGTCGAAGATGAAAGTGCAGGCTATGCACCCTTGTATTGGGGTAAGCAACTTGAACCGTTGGTGGCGGAATACTACAGCATGCACACCAACCATAAAGTCCGTCGGGTCAATGCAGTGTTACAACACCCTGATGAAGACAAACACTTTATGTTGGCAAATTTGGATTATGCCGTGGTGGGTAGTGAAGAAGTTCAAATCTTGGAATGTAAAACTGTAGGGGAATATGGTTCTAAGTTATGGCGAGATGGCGTACCGCTTTATGTTCTTTGCCAAGTGCAACACCAACTCGCAGTGACAGGTAAACAAGCCGCGCATATCTGTGCCTTGGTTTGTGGGCATGAAAGCAAAATCTTTAAAGTGACGCGTAATGAAACCGTTATTCAGCACATCATTAATGCTGAACGTCACTTCTGGCAATGTGTGGAATCGGATATTCCACCGAGTGTCGATGCCTCGGATTCGGCAGCCAAAGCCTTGCAACAACTTTATCCTGCACAAACGCCATTACTAGTAGAAGACCTCAGTCAAAATGAACAAGCCAACTATTTATTCAACCAACTGTTAGAAGAGCGACACAAAGTCGAGCAACACCAACAGTATTTTGATGAATTGAAACATCAACTGCAAATGATGATGAAAGAAGCGGAGCGAGCAGTGTTTACAGGTGGTTCAGTCACATGGAAGAAATCACAGGACTCGATCAGCCTAGACAGCAAATCCCTGCTTAAACAACACCCTGAATATCTACAGCAGTTTCCACAAACTAAGGCAGGCACACGAAGATTTCAGATTTACCCGAATGGTGGGTAAGACAGATACCCAAGTACCCCTTATCGATTTAACCAACACCCAAACCAACCGATCCCATACCACAATAGGTATGGGATTTTTTTATACCCAATTTTTATTGAAAGGACATTCCCATGATTAAAGGTTTAGCAATCACTCCACCTGTTTTAGGTCGTATCAGTATCGGCAAGATCGTCGAAAAGAATGGTAAACGACTCCCTGAAAAAGATGACCAATTTACCATTACCAGTCAAATTCAAGGAAAAGACGGATGGGTCAAACATCCACTGGATGAGCAACTACGTGCCAAAGCACCCAATCAGAACCAAAAGCTGAGAAGTATTCCAGTCCGTATGATCTTTAATGATCCCGATCTCAACTTAAGAGCCGAGTACAGCCTATTTGACCGCCAAACAGGGCGCTTAATTTGCTCAGGAAATGGTGAAAGCTGTCAGAGACTCGGACAAAATGGCATTGAACAACATCCTTGTCCATCCCCTGATTTATGTCCATTGGCACAGGGTGGTTTGTGCAAACCCTACGGACGGCTGTATGTGAATTTAGATGAATCAGATGAGTTTGGCACATTTATCTTTAGAACCACAGGCTTTAATAGCATCCGTACCTTGGCGGCACGACTCCGTTATTACCATGCTGCTTCAGGTGACTTACTTTCATGTCTGCCTCTGCAACTCACATTGAGGGGCAAAAGCACCACCCAAAGTTATCGTACTCCGATCTATTACGTGGATTTAACTTTACGTGATGGTGTGAATTTGCAGGATGCAATTAGCTCAGCCAAGCAGATTGACGAACAAAGCAAGGCAGCAGGGTTTTATCAGGAGGCGTTGGATCATGTGGCACGGCAGGGCTATGGCAATGCCAGCTTTGAGGTCGGTGGTGAAGAGGGACTGGATATTGTTGAGGAGTTTTATACTGATGAAGCAAAATCTGAGCAACATCAGCAAACGCATGATTTAACTCATGTTCAGGATATTCAGAAAGGATTGCAGCAGTCGGTGCAGGCTTTGAATTGATTGGGTTGAAGCAGGACGTTTTTTCTTACAGCGAGCTCTATTATTTGAGCGAAATTGCGCTCGCATCATTGATTGGGAGAAAAACATCATGAATGCGTTCACAGGTCAAACTTTTCAGATGAATCAATTGCTTAAAATCTCACAAGTTTGTGAAATTACGGGGTTAAGTCGACCAACTATATATTTAATGATGAATCAGAAATCGCCACGCTATGATGTGACTTTTCCTAAACCGATAAAGTTATCTGTCAATCGTGTCGCTTGGTCAGCTTTAGAAATCAATCAATGGATTGAGACTAAGTTAGCTAGTCGAAAATAAGTGGGAGGCGAGAGCCTCCTTATTTTTTTGATAAAAATGTGTTGTATTTGGGTGATAAATTGATTGCAGTAGTTAATTGAGCTAGGAAAGTATACTCTATGTGCTATATTGTAAAGAAATTAACAAAATTTTGTTGAATAGGCGTTTCTATGCTGCTCTATATTCGTTTTAATAATTTCTTCTCCTTTGCAGGAGAGGGAGAGTGGTCTTTTAAAGTTGGCAAACAGCCAGCTGAGTCTTTATATGATATTAATTTGAAAACTACCTATGATAAGTTTCGGTTAAATAAAGTAACTGGGGTTTTGGGAGCAAATGGCTCTGGTAAGACTCAGTTTTTAAAAGTTTTACCTTTTTTAAGTTGGTTTATTGCACGTTCTGCGAAACGACTAGAATCTAATGATGCTATTTTATTTTCTCCATTCAAAGGTACTGAAGAAAAGATATCAAATTTTGAAGTTGGATTTTTATTAAAAAACGAGGATGATTTATATGACGAGTATCGTTACGAGTTAAGTGTTACAACAAAGAAAGTTTATCGGGAAGCTTTGTATCAGAAAACTAGTCGTAGTTTTAGTTATATTTTTGAGAGAATAAATGATGAAGAAATTGTAAGTTATAAACACCGTCATTTCCTTTCACCCTCATTAGCTGATGATGCTAATACAAATGTTTCTTTGATTGCTTATGCTAACTTGTTAGACAGTCCGATAGCTAAAAAAGTTGTTCATTTCTTTAGCAGTTTTGCTTTTAATGTTCATCCAACGGGACGAGAGGAACACTCTAGCGAGGCTTTAATTGAAGCTGCTGAGTTGTTTAATGATAATGAAATTCTTAAAAATCAAGTAGAAAATTTACTGTGTAAGTTCGATATTGGAATTTCAAAGTTAAAATTTGAGCAGGTTGTTTCATTTGATTTAGATCAACAAGCTAAAGAAGTTTTAATGCCAGTAGCAATACATCAATATGGCAATGAAGAATTAAAATTCTGGTTCATTAATGAATCTAATGGCACTCGCTCTGCTTTTATTTTGTTAAGTATAATTTTGCCAATTTTACAGAAAGGTGGTTTAGCAATTATTGATGAAATTGATAACGACTTGCATCCACATCTTTTACCTCATTTAATTGATTTATTTAAATTTGAACAAACAAATCCTTATCAAGCACAACTTATTTTTAGCTGTCACACACCTGAGGTATTTAACATACTTCAGAAGCATCAAATTTATCTTGTGCAGAAAGAAAATCAAGAATCAGAAGCTTGGCGTTTAGATGATGTAGTTGGTGTCAGGGCAGATGATAATTTATATGCGAAGTACATGGCTGGCGCATTTGATGCTGTTCCAAATGTGTGAGGTTATGCATTATGGCTAGAACTCGTCACATTAAAAAAACAACACTCATCATTGTTGCAGAGGGAGCGCACGATAAAGCCTTTTTAGATCACATGAAAAGTCTTTATGACCATCGGGATTCTGGTCAAAAAGTTACGATTAATTCAGCAGATGGTGGTTCACCTCACGATG
>JAVXBC010000197.1:0-3950 GCA_036660195.1 Acinetobacter sp. | reverse complement strand
AAAAGATCGGGGCAACAATTACTGATAATAAGGATATTGTAGTCGATGATGCAGCGCGTATTGTTGGCTGTTGGAAAGCCCTATCAAAGCAAGGTATTCATGCTGATGTTGAAGAAGATACTTCACCGATGCAACGCGCTTTAGCATTCTGTCAGGTGATTGATCAATCCGAAAAAGCTCGTAAACACCAAGTCAGTTCAACACGTATAGCTAATATTTTTCAAACCGTTGTAGAAGCCTATCAAAATGCCGAGATCAAAGAAGGCAATGAAATATCCCACCGCCTAATTTGTGAAGCAGATCATGTTGATGGTGGTATGGGAGCGGATAAGAAAGAGCAAAAGCTCAATTGGTTAAAGGCAACGCCTGAACCGCAACAAGATGAAAACGGTGTAGAACGCCCGATTTGTCGTGTCCTGAGTAATGTACGCTGTTTATCGGAAGGCGTAGACGTGCCCGCCCTCGATGCAGTGCTATTCCTAACACCACGTAATTCTCAAGTAGACGTTGTACAATCGGTTGGTCGTGTAATGCGTCTTGCTGAAGGTAAAAAGCGCGGTTATGTCATTTTGCCTGTTGTGATTCCACCCAATGTAGATGCGAACAAAGCTCTTGATGACAACATTACTTATAAAGTGGTTTGGCAGGTATTAAACGCTCTTCGTTCTCATGATGACCGTTTTGATGCCATGATCAATAAGATGGACTTAACAGGCATTGATCGTTCTAAGATGGAAGTAATTGCCATCACAGATAAAGTAGCAGCTAAAGCGAAGAAAAAAGGTGCTGGTAAAGGTGGCACAACCATCGGCACACCGAAAAAACCGAAGAAAGATGAAGCCGAAGATACTCAACACTCCTTTAGCTTTGAATCAGGTGAGATTGAACGTGCCATCGTTGCTAAAGTGGTTCAGAAGGTTGGTAATCGTCATCACTGGGAAGATTGGGCGAATGATATTGCCAAGATTGCACAAACGCATATCAAGCTGATTACAGACATTCTAGAGCGTCCTGAATGCAACAAAGAACGCGCCGTATTTGAAGAGTTTGCTTTTGAAATCCGTGATGATTTAAATAATGCGGTATCGGATGCTGAAATCATTGAAATGTTGGCGCAGCACCTTATTACTAAGCCTGTCTTTGATGCTTTGTTTGATGAGTATAGTTTTGCAGCCAACAACCCGATGGCACAAGCCATGCAAAAGGTTTTGGATGTTTTAGATCAGCACCAACTCGACAGTGAAACCGAAGCATTACAACGCTTCTATGACAGCGTGAAGCTACGTGCATCGGGTATTGATAGTGCTGAAGGCAAACAGAAGATCATTGTTGAGTTATATGACAAGTTCTTCCGTAATGCCTTCCCTCGTATGACTGAACGTCTAGGTATCGTTTATACGCCTGTTGAAGTCGTGGATTTCATTCTGCATAGCGTTAACGATGTACTTCAACAAGAGTTCGGCAAGAGCTTTGCTGATAAGGGTGTGCATGTACTCGACCCATTTACGGGAACAGGAACTTTCATTTCTCGTTTATTACAAAGTGGCTTAATTCCACCAAAGGAACTCACCTATAAATACAAGAATGAGATTCATGCCAACGAGCTTGTATTACTCGCCTACTACATTGCTGCGATTAATATTGAAGCGGTATACCACAGTGAGATCATTGATGAATACACGCCATTCGAAGGTATCTGTTTAACCGATACTTTCCAAATGTATGAAAAGGAAGATTTGGTCGATCAAGTTCTTGTAGATAATAGTGCACGGCGTAAACGTCAAAAAGAACTTGATATACAGGTCATTGTTGGTAATCCACCATATTCAGTTGGTCAGAAAAGTGCAAATGATAATAATGCAAATGTAAGTTATAAAAAGTTAGATGAGAAAATTTATCAAACTTATACTTCAAAATCCGATTCATCTTCTACAAAGAATGTAATGGATTCCTATATTAGAGCTTTGAGATGGGCTAGTGATAGATTACATACAGATGGTGTCGTTGGATTTATTTCAGGCAATGGATTCATTGATAAATCCTCTATGTCAGGCGTAAGAAAAGGGCTTCTCAAAGATTTCTCTAGTTTATACATTTTAAATTTGAGAGGGGATATTAGAAAAAACATGCTAAGTAAAGGAAGAGCCAAAGAAGGTCAAAATATATTTGGTTCTGGAAGTATGACTGGTATTTGTATCTCAATCTTAGTAAAAAACTCCAATGATAGCTTGAAAGAAGGTAAAGTTTACTACTGTGATATTGGGGATGATTTAACTAGGGAGGATAAATTAAGGTTTTGTTCACTAAATAAATCTATTAAATCAATTGATTTTAAAGAAATTATACCTGACTCATATTGTGATTGGATTACACAACGAGATCAAAAATTTGAAAAATATATAATAGTTGGTGATAAAAAGAATAAGTCAAATAATTCTTTATATCTAAATTATTCATTAGGCATGGCAACAGGACGAGATCATTGGTGTTTTAATTTTTCGATGAGAAATTTAAAAGAGAATATTTCCAATACTATTAATTTTTATAATTCAGAAAGAATCCGTTTAAGCCAATCAAGTGAAACAGTAGATATAAATTCATTCGTTACAATTGATTTGACAAAAATTAGTTGGAATGAAAGTTTAAAGAACTTTTTGAAAAAGAATGAATTTATTAAATTTAATCCACAAAGTTTATACTCAGCATTATATCGACCATTTGTTAAGCAAAATGCTTATTTCAATAGGTTTCTGAATGAAAGACGTTATCAGTGCGAAAAAATTTACCCTTCAAATCTTTCAAATGATCCTTGCATTATTATTTCAGGTGTCGGTAATCGTAGTGGTTTTAGTTGTTTAATAACAAACAGTATTTTTAGTTTAGATACATTAGAAAAAGGGCAAGGATTTCCGTTATATCTTTATGATGAAATTAAGCAAGATAATAATATAGGCTCAGGTGACTTATTTGATGAATCGCTTGATTTAACTGTCACAGAAACTAAGTACGAACGGAAAGACGGGATCAGTGATGAAGGCTTACAGCACTTTCAAATGGCGTATCCAAGCGAACAGATCACTAAGGAAGATATTTTTTACTATACCTACGGTTTACTCCATAGTGAAGAATACCGTATACGCTATGCGGACAACCTGACCAAAGAATTACCACGTATTCCTTGCGTGAAGAAAGTTGAAGATTTTTGGGCATTCTCGAAAGCGGGACGAGACCTCGCACATTGGCATTTGAACTACGAAACCGTTGAACCGTACAAAGCAACATTGGATACGGGTAGCACGGCGTACAGCCAATTGACCGCAGAAGACTTCTATGTCAAAAAGATGAAGTTTGCGAAGAAAGGTGAGAAGGGTACGGTTGTTTACAACAAGCGCATCACCATCAAGGACATTCCTGTAGAAGCCTACGATTACGTGGTGAATGGTAAGCCTGCCCTTGAGTGGGTTATAGAGCGTCAGAGCGTATCTACACATAAGGACAGCGGCATAGTAAACGATGCAAACGACTGGGCAAATGAAACCATGAACAACGCGGCGTATCCGCTAGAGTTGTTCTTGCGTGTTATTACCGTGAGTTTGGAAACCATGAAGATAGTTAGAAGTTTACCGAAGTTGGATATTTAAACACGGCAAAAGGCAGTAATGCTAAATAACAAAACGCACAGGCATAAGCTCATTTTTATAAATTGGCTTTTTATCGACATGTCTACATGCATATATTTATAGCATCGACACGTTAGCATCCTCATGTCGATTTTTTGCGATTTTGTCGAAATGGCACGGCGCAAGCGTTTATAATAGCCGCCGCTAAAGGCTGCCAAAAAACAGGGTACTTTTGCGTATTGTTGGTATTTTTGTTGGTATAAATGAAATCGGAAAACATAAAAGCCTTGCTGCATAATGGTTACAGGCTTCAATTCGGTTGAGGGTCCC
>JAVXBC010000196.1:0-3953 GCA_036660195.1 Acinetobacter sp. | reverse complement strand
TATCCATGTGAGAGTAAGTCATCGCCAGCTCATTAATTCTAAATCCCCCTCCGCTTAAAGCAGAGGGGGATTTTTTTATGCTGAAAATATTAAATAATAAAGAAAAAGAGAAATATTAAGTGGGAAAGAAGAGATAGAGAACGAGTGAGATAGCTTATCTATAAGGGCCTAAATGGTAAAAAAGCCAGCATTTGCTGGCTTTTATGTCTTATATTTACAAGAGGTTATAGAGCATCTTTTAAGTTTTCTTGATGTGCTTTAACCTGTTTGGCATATTTCTTTCCTTGACGCTTCATTTTCCAGCTCGAATGGTATCCTGTTGGACCGACATTATAATAAGCCAAAGCTTTGGGCCAACTTTCTGCTTTTTGGTTATAGTTAGCGAGAATATAGGTGCCACAATTAATATTATTAATCTCTTCAAATAAATCGCCAGGGCAGGTTTGTTGCCAATAGCGTGGGATAACTTGAGTAAGTCCAATAGCACCAGCAGGGGAAACAGCATAATTTCGATAGCTGGACTCTTGTCTTATAACCGCTGCAACTAGTAATGGATCCACATTATAACGATCAGCACTTTGTACAATCATAGGTGCAATACGTAGTGCTGTAGTTGGTTCAACAGCATATGCTTTTTGAATGCCATTGGCTAATTTTGCTGAACGCTTTTCTACGGAACCGCCACCAAGTGATGCACAACCAGTAAATATTAAAGTTGTTGTTAAAATTAAAACAGATTTAGCTTTAATATGAGATGTTGGCAAGTATCGTTGATAATTCAGCAAACTGTATATCCATTGGTATAATGTCTGAGAAGATCATATTGAGCTGTGCAATTACAGTCAAGTTGAGACAGAAGGTACTATTTTATGGTTTTGTTAAATCCGTACTTTATTTAAGCGAAATAGTGGTGATTAGTCAAAAATCTATATTCTTATGCGGTGAGTAGAGCCACTTGCAAAGACAGTTTTGTCACATAAACAAAGAGTATTTAAATTTTCCATACCTGATCGTATGGACCAGTCAAAGAAATTCCTCTTGCTTATAATAAATAGCCTAAGTAGCATCCAAATTGGTAAGACTGACTATTCTCTAAATATTAGGGTGAAAATTAAGAGGATATAAATCCTAATGTAAAGGCATGACTGACGGCTTATAAAAACTTTTAAATTTCAAAAAAGGGTGTTTTCCACATAATGGAAAACAATATCGACTATTTGTTTTATGATGATAATTATCAACACATTAGAGAATAGAGCAAGGGTACGTGGAAAATTAAAAGCGTTTAATATTAAGCTTACTCAATAAAATTAAGTTCTGTAATTGTGGTACGCTTTTGAAGTGCAGGAAATAATTTAAGGCATCGTTCGATAGCATTAATTTGAGTTTGACTATTTCTTATTTTATATTACTTTCAATTTGAAGCCATGATTCTTTATTTAGAGAAACCATGACTTCAACATATCCGAATGGGACGTTTTATATTATTTCAATTCGCTCGATGACTTTCCGAGTTCACGGCGTGCGATAATGAGTTGCTGAATTTGTTGCGTACCTTCAAAAATATCTAGAATTTTAGAATCTCTTGCCCATTTTTCTAAAAGCTCATCTTCGTTGTAGCCGACCGTTGACGCAAGTTCGACGCACTTAAGGGTAATTTCATTACAAATTCGACCAGCTTTGGCTTTGGAGATGGAGGCTTCTTTTGAGTTCGGTTTCTTGTTATCTGCCATCCATGCGGCTTTTAAGGTCAGTAAACGAGCCGCTTCCCATTCGGCTTCCATACGATAAATTTGGCTCGCAATATGAGTCGTTTGTAAGTATGGCGTTATATATTGAGGATCCAAACAATCGCTGAAGATCTCTTTAATGCGTTCTAGTGAGGCCTTGGCACAGCCTATAGCCATCGCTGCAACGAGCGGACGGGTATTATCAAAAGTTTCCATCACGCCAGCAAAGCCTTTAGCAATGTCAATTTCCGCATTTCCCAGTAGGTTGTTGGCTGGTACTCGGCAGTCGATTAAACGAATAACTGCGGTATCAGAGGCTTTGATTCCTAGCTTATGTTCTAAACGTTCTACTGTCATACCAGCAGTTCCTTTAGGAATTACAAAAGATTTGATCGCTGAACGACCTAATTTTTTATCCAGAGTTGCCCAAACGACGATAGCGTCGGCACGCTCCCCTGAAGTCACGAAAATCTTTTCACCATTTAAGATGTAATCATCACCATCTTTTATTGCTGTGGTGCGAATAGCGGCAGAGTCCGAGCCACAGTTTGGTTCAGTGATTGCCATAGCTGCCCATGTGTTTTTGAAGCGCTCTAACTGCTCCTCATTGGCAACAGCTGCAATTGCTGAGTTTCCCAGTCCTTGACGAGGCATCGATAGGAGTAAAGCTGTATCTCCATAACACATTTCAATTACACTTAAAGCGGTAGAGAGATTCACTCCATTTTTATTGCCTTGTTCATTGGTACCTCGCTTGCCGACAGCAGCCCCCGCATTCATACCTTCACCACCCTCATTCATACCATCGACCAAAGATGCCAGCATATCCAGTTCTTTAGGGTAGCTGTGTTCAGCTTTATCGTATTTTCTAGAGATAGGGCGAAGTACATTGATGGCCACTTGGTGGGCTTGATCAATCAGTAATTTAAATTTTTTAGGGTTTTGTAAATTCATGCCAGTTTTCCTTTTTATTATGCATGTAGACCAGAGTGAACAATTGCTGTTGCACGTAAATCACGATACCAACGCTCAACAGGGTGTTCTTTGGTGAATCCGTGCCCACCTAAAATCTGTACACCATCGGTGCCAATTTTCATGGCTTTTTCGGCACAAAGTAAACGTGCTAAATAGGCTTCACGGTGAAATGTCTGTCCAGATTCAGCTAGACTTGCGGCATTTAGAATGAGCATACGCATGGCATCAATTTCGATGGCCATATCTGCAATCATAAAAGCAACACTTTGACGGTGAGAAATCGGTTCACCAAAGGCGGTACGTTCATTGGCATATTCAATACAATATTTTTTGACCGCTTCACATGTGCCGACCGCCATTGCACACCACATTAAATTGCCGAGGTCTAAAAATGCCGTGTAGTTGAAATCTTCATCACCTAAGCGTAAAGCAGGGGTTTGATTAAAAATTAAAGTTGCTGTTTCCGTTGCTTTGAGCCCCATAGCGGGAGATTTTTTAAACTGAATACTTTCATCCCGTCTGAGAATAAAAACTTCAGCTTGGCCATTAAGTTCAGCACTGACAAGGAAAATATCTGCACTTTCAGCCAATAGTACCAGTGTCTTTTCACCTTGAATAAAATATTGACCATCACGTGAAATGGCTTTGGTTTTTAACTGGTAAGGATTAAAAGCAGGCGTAACTTCTTGAATTGCAAAGCTAGCGCGAATGCTACTGTCTTGCGCAAAACTGTTTAAATATAAAGCTTGTACTTGCTCAGAACCCCATTGTGTAACGGCATTAATCACACTAAAGGTAGAGAGCATACCAGCGGCTAAACTAAAATCACCTTTGGCCAAATGCTCCGCAATAAGTACATTACTCAGAATATTTTTCTCAGCAGCGACACCACCGAGTGCCTCAGGCAAAGCATAAAAGTTCAGACCTAGCTCTTCGATATATTGCCAAAGTTCTGTTGGAAAAGTTTCATTTTGATCGACACTTGCGGCTAATGGGTAAAGTATATCGGCGGCAAACTGTGACATTGTGTCGATGGTCATTTGCTGATCTTCTGAATAGTTCAGATCAAATAATGATTTTTCTTGATTGTTAAGTCGCTGTTTATGCAAATCTTTGTTGGCTTTAAAAGCTTTTTGTGTTTTTGATAGGGTTTTATAGCCAGCTTTTGAGCCTTGATAAAGCGATTTCTCCACAAATTTTCTAAGTTTTAATTGGTCAAGTACGTCGCTACTTGCCATTTTTGTGATC
>JAVXBC010000195.1:0-3987 GCA_036660195.1 Acinetobacter sp. | reverse complement strand
ACAAGTGATAAATTTTAAACTACCGTATTAGTAAAACTTATACCCTATAACTCACCACCTGATCGCTTTCCTAATGACCTTAAAATATAAGCACTTCAATCATAAAAAATGCTGGGCATGACATTTTTAAATTGCCTTCTATAAAAAATTTTCTCTAAAAAAAGGGATCGCCCTAATACTCTAGAGTAATCCCCTTTATGCTTTTCTAAGTTTCAAAACCTAATGAATAAAAATCAACCATTAAAAAGACTTTGTTAAACTAAAAACTACAGCATCATCTGCATTGGATAATGC
Organism: Acinetobacter sp.; assembly: GCA_036660195.1. Classification (GTDB taxonomy): domain Bacteria; phylum Pseudomonadota; class Gammaproteobacteria; order Pseudomonadales; family Moraxellaceae; genus Acinetobacter. Next base: position 3,693 of record JAVXBC010000195.1, on the reverse strand, counting down.
TTTATTAATATTCGAATCGACATAATACAGATCAAAAATAAAGTCATTGTAATTATAATTTCCGCCTACTTTATAGTCATAATATGAGTCTTCTTGATCTGTTGCCCATAAAACATCATAAGCTGCTTTACTAGAGAACTGGTTATAACCGACCTGAGCATAGGCATTCCATTTATCTGCAACAGGATATCGGTAACTGGTTTCATAACGCAGCATTTTTCCTGTTTGGAATGTATATTCTGGTGAATAATAGAATGAAAAATTTAATTCATCATTTTCTTTCAATAAACCTAACCCAGATGCAGCAACTGAATACTCTTCATAATCCGCATCAGGTATGCTTTGTTCTGTTCCGGGGTAATTGACATCTAAATATTGAACATTGAGTTTAAATTGATCATTCAAGAAATAATCATAGCCCAAGTAATAATCTAGCTCTAGGCTACTGCCAATATCGAGTTGAATATTCGATGCAAAAAGTTGGGCATATAACCCTGAATCATGATCAACTCTTAAAAACCCTTGTACTGCTGGCTTACCCTGTGTTTGTGAATAGCCTCGGAAATAATAATCCGTTAGAAAAGCAACGCTCCCGCTTGTAGAGAAACTGTTAAAGAGGCTTGATTCTTCAGGCGTTTCAGCGTGTGCAGAAGAAATGGCGAGTGTTGCCAATAAAGCATAGACCAGCTTGTTTTTCATCGTGTTGTTTCCTATCAATTCCATGATTTTTATTGTTGCGTTTTTATTGTTGTTCTTTTTTTACAAAAACATAGAACCAATTCATGGAAATCGAAAGGAACCATTCCGCTTAACACTCAAGCTTTATTGCACACAGTAATACAGAATAAAACTGGCTAAACTTAGTGCAGATGCATGTAAATTCTTATTATTTTTTAGGTGGTAAAACCACAAATAATGCTTAATCTGCCACGATCACTTGATCATTTTTCACATCTTAAGCCCTGCTTCTTGCATAAAATCTATTTTGAAAAATTTGCTCATTAAAACAGCAGCTTCCTCGTTTTCAATAATCTGATCCTACTTACGTAGAAGAGATAGATTCAATTTTGTATCTAGTTTTCTTATTCATTATGCTTTGAATGATTTACATTAAATACACTTCTGAGATCATTTATAAAATACTGTTCCAATAAAGATAACTCACGATCTTTATGCCATGCCAATGAAATAGGGATAATAGAAACGTGAGGAAAAGGAGGAAGCTGTTTAAATAAATGATATTGACTGCTTTTTTCAATGATGTTTTTTGGCAATAAACCAATACCGATACCATTTTGAATAAATCGAATTACTTCATCCATATTATTTGTGGTAACCAATAACCGATTATTTTTTAAAATAATCTCTCTAACTTCATTTAATGGTGATGATGGGTCATTTAATTGTTCACTCTGAAAAGAGATAAATCCATGACCTTTGATTTGTTCAATGCTTTGGACATCTTCTGTATAAAGTGAGTGTTTATCACTGCAAAATAATGCATATTTTTGATTAATTAACGTTTGATAATTTAATTTCGGATGCTGTGACTGATTAATCCCAATCCCAAGTGCCGGGATTTTTTGCAACAATAACTGTTGAATTTCTTTACTTTTTAATACGTCCACTTGGAAATCTACCAATGGATACTTTTGATGAAAATCATGTAGTAATTGGTCGTAACGTGTAGACTCAATACGACTCAGAACCAAAAGTTTAATCGTACCCGATAAGCTATTTTTCTCTGTATTTAACCGTTCTTCATAATCCATTAATTGACTATAAATCATCATACTTGCTTCAAATACAATCTCTCCAGTCGCGGTTAAATAGAATTTCCCCCCCGTTCGAATAATCAATGTTTCGCCAATCTGCTCCTCCAGTCTTTTTAAACTTTGACTAATGGCTGACTGGGTTAAAAATAACTTAATTGCGGCTTTGTTCAAACTGCCTTCTTGAACAATCACACGGAAGATACGAAGCAAAGACCAATTACATTTGTCTAGCAATACATTTGGTCTCATACCCATACCTCATCTTCTGCGATTTCATAAACTTCATTTTGATCATATCAAAAATATAAAACCTAATTTTTTATTTTAGCGTGCACTAGATGCCAATGTTTTCCCAGTGCATTGCATAAACCAGTTTCTAGAGAATTTTGAACCCCATTATTTTTCAAAGAAGCTCTTAAAAGGACGTTGAAGTATTCGTCCACTTTGCAGAAAAACCGTATGAATTAGAAAAATAGGACTATGCAAAATTTGCCCTTTTTTATGTGCATAGACGAGAGCCATTTGGAAGTACATACTCGGAGCCAATTAATAGAGCATAGATGATACTGCCTGCCTCTTATAGGTTGAGACTTTAGATTATACGTCTAGATTTTTAGCAGTAATATGGATTAGCTTATGAGAAAAAGCACGAAATAAAAAAAGCCCCCTGTAACTACAGAGGGCTTTTTAAATTTGGCGGAAGCGGTGAGATTCGAACTCACGGAGGGGTATAAGCCCTCGTCGGTTTTCAAGACCGGTGCATTAAACCGCTCTGCCACGCTTCCATGTGCGCCATCATACGGAGCTTTTGTTTTGATGACAAGTAAAACTTACCGTCAAAGCAATCAACTGCATATTGTTTCATCAAAAGCTTATAATTTCGAAGCGATTTCAGCACCTTCACGAATTGCACGCTTCGCATCTAGCTCAGCAGCCAGTTTAGCACCACCAATAATGTGATAATTCGCTAGTGTATTTTGCTCAGCACTTGGCATCAGATCTTTCACTGACTCCTGTCCTGCACACACAACAATGGTATCGACACGTAGCAATTGATCTTGTCCTGCCATATCCACCCAAAGCCCTTCATCAGTCACAGCTTTGTACTGAACCCCACGTAACATACGTACTGCATGCTTTTTCAACTGTGCACGGTGTACCCAGCCCGAAGTTTTGCCCAAACCTGCTCCAAGTGCAGAGGTTTTACGTTGTAATAAATAAATCTCACGAACAGGCGGATGAACTTCTGCGGCCTGCGTGCCTCCTTCAGAGACATAATTCGGGTTTGGATCTACACCCCATTCACGTTGCCAATCTGCAAGTGGTTGTGGCTGAGGTTGATGCTCTGGTTTCAATAAATACTCAGACACATCAAAACCAATCCCTCCAGCACCAATCACAGCAACTTTTTGACCGACAGGTGCGCCGCGTAACACTTCTGCATAAGACAAAACTTGCGGTGAATCACTCCCTTCGATACGTAATGCACGTGGCACAACACCTGTAGCTATAATAATTTCTTCAAAGCCTTCACGCTCAAGCTGCTCACGATTCACCTTGGTGTTTAAACGTAAGTCGACGCCAGTTTTTTCAATCTGTACTTTGAAATAACGAATGGTCTCATGAAACTCTTCTTTACCGGGTACAACTTTTGCCAAGTTGAACTGTCCACCAACCTCATGACTTGCTTCAAACAGAGTCACTTGGTGTCCACGACTGGCTGCAACTGTCGCGGCTGACATACCTGCGACGCCACCACCAACAACCGCAACTCGTTTCGGTTGTTTCGCTTTCAAATAAACCAACTCAGTTTCAAACGCTGCACGCGGGTTAACTAAACAAGTAGCACGTTGGTTTTTAAAGGTATGATCTAAGCATGCTTGGTTACAAGCGATACACGTATTGATTTCATCGACAC
>JAVXBC010000194.1:0-4057 GCA_036660195.1 Acinetobacter sp. | reverse complement strand
GGCTATTTATACCATAGTCACATATAAATTTCCAAAAGTTTTTAAAGATCATGAATACAACTTATGAAGCACCGCGTCGATTGATTAAAACTTCGGATGAAATTGAAAAAATGCGGGTAGCAGGACGATTGGCTGCCGAAGTATTGGATATGATTAAGCCTTATATTAAAGCAGGCGTGAGCACTTTAGAACTCGACACCATCTGCCGTAATCATATTGAAAATGTACAGCATGCCATTCCTGCTTGTGTCGGTTATGGTGGTGCGCCAGGTCGCCCTGCTTTCCAACATTCTATTTGTACTTCTATTAACCATGTGGTTTGTCACGGTGTTCCTTCTGAAAGCAAAATTTTGAAAAAAGGCGATATTTTAAATATTGATGTGACCGTTATTAAAGATGGTTATCACGGCGATACCAACATGATGTATGTGGTCGGTGGTGAAACCTCTATTTTAGCAAAGCGTTTATGTACGGTTGCACAAGAAGCCATGTATCGTGGTATGGCGACAGTGAAAGACGGTTCATATTTGGGTGATGTGGGTCATGCCATTCAGCAATATGTTGAGTCGGAACGGTTTAGTGTCGTCCGTGAATATTGTGGTCACGGCATTGGCACGGTTTTTCATGACGAACCACAAGTATTGCATTACGGTCAAAAAGGCACAGGAATGCGTTTAGAAGCAGGCATGACTTTTACTATTGAACCAATGGTAAATGCAGGTGTTTGGCAAACTAAACTTTTAGGCGATAAATGGACGGTTGTGACCAAAGACCATAAATTGTCTGCACAATACGAACATACCATTTTAGTTACACAAACGGGTATTGAAGTTTTAACCGCTCGCCCAGAAGAAGATTTATCACGCTTTATGTAATTCATTATTCAAAGTATTTTTTAAATAGGCAATTTTGATTGCCTATTTTTTCAACTTTACAATTTCTTTATCAATTTATCTAAATCAAACATTTTTTTTCATAAGCATAACAATTATAAATTTTAACTAAACACATATTTTTATAAAAAAGGATATTTTGTTCACAACAAATTTTATAAATCGGACATGGAGTCCTTCTCATGAAAAAGCACGCACTTTTCCTTGCGCTTAGCTCTACTATTGCTCTTCCTACTGTTAGTTTTGCCGAATCTTCTTATTTCAGTTTAAAAGATGGCGATGGCTTTAAACGATTTTCAGTCTCCGCAGGTTGGCTACATGCTATGCCTCAAGGTACAGCAATCCCTATAACCAACACCACGACTGTTGCAGAAGGAACGCAATCAAAAATCGGAGATGTTTCAAAGGAATCGGTACTTAAGGCTGCGGATAGATCTTCCAATCCACTCTTATATGGTGCAATGGAGCTTCAACCTTTAAACACTCTACCTAGTTTTGTAACAGGTACAGCAACGATCAATGGATTATCAAACTGGCAAAGTGAAGACACGGGATTAGAAGCACAAGATGTAGATACCATCGGTATCATTGCGAACTATCACTTTAGCGACAATTTATCTTTGGAGTTTAAAGGCGGTGTTCCACCGAAAGTCGATTTGAAAGGTAAAGGTGATATTTATGCGCCATTAAGTGGCAATGCGAATACTGCTTTAGGGAATATCGGATTAAAACAAAATATCCATGTTACTGATTTAACACAAGGTGACAAAGCTGCTTCAGCGCGAGCATGGCTACCTGCCGTTGAATTGCATTATCAATTTGGTAAATCAGGCGTGAATAAATTCCGTCCCTATATTGGTGCTGGCGTAATGTATGCCTATTTTAATGATTTAGAAATGAATCCTGGTATTGAAGCCGATCTCATTAAAGCAGGTCACATGATTCAGAACATCCATGATAATAAAGCTGGCGCAGCGTTGGATAATAAAACTTCTTCGGCAGACCCTGTTGTGAAACTAGAAGCGGAAGATACCTTCGCTCCAATTGTCACAGTGGGTGCAACTTATGACATTAATCCAAATTGGTTTGCCGTAGGTTCCGTGTCGTATTCCAAAATGGAAAATGAAGCAAAAATCTTTGTTAATGATAAAAAAACAGGGAAAGAGCTGATTGAAGCAACTACGACCATTGGTATTGATCCGATTATTACCTATGTAGGCGTAGGTTACCGTTTCTAAATTTTCTAAAAACATAAGAGCAGCTTCGGCTGCTTTTATTTTGTGAGGCAAAAGAAACTTGTGCTTGAAAAAAGCGCATCTGCAATAATTTATTGCTCAAAGTGAGCGAATTCAAAGTTTTAAAAAAGATCATTGCTCAATTACATATTCAATTTAATTTATTAAAACATCAAATGAAATAATATTTTCACATTATTAATCAATAAATTGAATAAAAATAAAAGTTCCTCTAATACTTTGGCATAGCATTTGCTATATCTCCAGCAGGATGAATCAATGTAGATTCACGAAGATTTGCTGACGGCCAAAGATGTCCGTTCTGTTCGGTTTGCTGCTGCAAAAGTGCGCAGCAAAAATGATACTTCGTACAGTTCAGGAGAAGCACATGTCTTCCAACATGAATATCGCGGCTAAGAAAGCCACTGAAATAAAATTATTCAATTTTTCTACACCAGCAATGCGTGCTTTCCATATGACATGGCTCGCATTTTTTGTTTGTTTCTTTGCATGGTTTGCATGCGCCCCTCTCATGCCAGTGATTAAGGGTGAATTTAATTTAACTAAAGATCAAATTGCCAATATTAATATTGCCGCAGTAGCAATAACCATTGTGATTCGCCTGATTGTCGGCCCACTCTGTGATAAATATGGCCCACGCAAAACGTATACCGCACTTCTTCTACTCGGCAGTATTCCTGTTTTTGGTGTTGCAGCTGCCAATACCTATGAATCTTTCCTGTTTTTCCGTCTATTAATTGGCGCAATTGGCGCGAGTTTTGTGATCACGCAATACCATACCAGTGTAATGTTTGCACCGAATGTCGTGGGTACGGCAAATGCCACTTCGGCAGGTTGGGGAAATGCAGGCGGCGGCGCGACACAAGCAATTATGCCTTTAATTTTAGGCGCGATTTTAATGTTTGGTGTTGAACAAGCGATGGGTTGGAGAATCGCGTTACTTGTACCAGGCGTAATGATGGTAATTGTTGGAATACTTTATTGGAAATTTACTCAAGACTGTCCACAAGGTGATTTCAAAGAATTACGTGAAAAAGGAATCGAAGTTGGTAGTGGTAAAAAAGGTGGTACTGCAATCTTGATTCAAGCTGCATGTAACTATCGCGTTTGGATTCTCTTTGTTTCTTATGCAGCGTGCTTTGGTATCGAAATCTTCATCCATAACATTGCAGCGATGTACTATGTCGACCATTTTAATATGGGACTTAAAGAAGCTGGCTTAACAGCAGGTATTTTTGGTTTACTTGCCCTATTTGCTCGTGCGCTGGGTGGCATTCTTTCAGATAAAATCGCAATTAAAAAAGGTCTAGATGGTCGTACTACCATCCTGTTTATTCTTATTTTATGCGAAGGCTTATTCTTAATTTTGTTCTCTCAAATGAATACATTAAGTCTAGCAATTTTGAGTATGACTGTATTTGCCCTGTTTACCCACATGTCTTGCGGTGCAACCTATGCCCTCGTTCCGTTTATCGACCGTAATGCTCTTGGTGGCGTTGCTGGAATTATCGGTGCGGGCGGTAACGTTGGTGCAGTTGCGGCAGGTTTCTTACTCAAAGGCTTATTAGATATACAAACTTGCCTCATGATTTTAGGAAGTTTAGTTACCGTTGCTGCCTTCAGCGTGATCTTAATACGCTTCTCTGTAGAACATAAAGCGAAAGAACAACAATTGTTCGATCAAGCAGTACTTGAGCGTAACTCACTCGCTTAATGCCTATATGCCCTGTGGTGAGATCGTAGATTTCTCACAGGGTTCAAATTTAAAACCTAAATAATATTTCTCTTTGGGGCTCAATATGAAATTGAATCTTATCAGCATCGCTATGCTCAGTATTTTCTCAACCACCACCTTTGCAGCACCAACACTGTACGGCGAAATTGATGCCAGCATTGATTATCTTCCAG
>JAVXBC010000193.1:0-4071 GCA_036660195.1 Acinetobacter sp. | reverse complement strand
CTTGTGCCACTGCATCATCATCTGCACCCGACAAGGCATAAACCGTTCCCAGTGCAGCCACAACGACTTCACGTGCCGCCATCGCTGGAATCAGAGCGATACAAATTTGCCAACTAAAGCCAATTGGGGCAAAAATGGGTTGAATCAGATGCCCTAACATCCCTGCAAAACTATAATCAATCGCAGGTTGCGTTGCACCCTCTGGCGCATGCGGAAAAGTACATAAAAACCACAGTAAAATCGACAAGGCAAAAATAATGCCGCCGACGCGCTTCATGAAAATTTTACCACGATCGAGCAAGCCAATCGCGACACTCTTGATATCTGGAATACGGTAACTTGGTAGTTCGAGCAATAACGCATGTTGCGATTTATCTTTTTGCAAAAACTTCATCACCATCGACACGCAGAGTGCGCTGACAATACCCGCCATATATAAGCCGAATAGCACCAAACCTTGCAGATTAAACATCCCCCACACGGTTTGCGCTGGAATAAAAGCGGCAATCAAAAGGGCATATACAGGTAATCGTGCAGAACAGGTCATCAGTGGCGCGACCATAATCGTGGTAAAACGATCACGCGGATCACTAATACTACGTGTCGCCATAATTCCTGGAACGGCACAAGCAAAACTTGAAAGGAGTGGAATAAAAGCACGACCACTCAGCCCTGCTTTAAACATCAGTTTATCCAACAAGAACGCAGCGCGTGGTAAATAACCCGATTCTTCTAATACCAAAATGAAGAAGAATAAGATCAAAATTTGCGGCAAAAACACCACAACACCGCCTGCACCTGCGATGATCCCATCGACCACCAAACTTTGTAAAAGCGGATGGGTGATATGCGTCCCTAAGGTTTCACCGAGCCAACCAAAGAATGTTTCAATGCCATCCATAAACGGCGCAGCCCAAGCGAACACGGCTTGGAACACGATAAACATCATCAAGGCAAGACTAATCAGCCCCAAAACTGGATGTAAGAAAATTTTATCGAGAAAGTCGGTACGTTTATCCGCTTGATCAACAAAGTTCACAACATCTTTAAAAATCATGTCGATTTTTTGATGATGCTCCCCCTTCAAACCACTCAGTTCAGTTTGTGCAACGGCATAATTTTCTTGATCAAGCGCGTGGAGTAGATTTTCGATGCCTGCATTGCGCACTGCCACCGTTTCAACAACAGGCACCCCCAAACGCTCAGATAGTTTTTGGGTATTGATCTGGATGCCACGACGACGTGCTTCATCCATCATATTCAACACCACTAAAATTGGGCGACCCAGAGCAATGATTTCCAACACCAAACCCAAATGCAATTTTAAGTTGGTGGCATCTACCACACATAAGAAAGCATCTTGCTGCCCTTCTTCAGCAATTTTGCCTTGGCATACATCACGAGTGATTTCTTCGTCAGGACTGGTCGCCAACAAACTATATGTGCCAGGCAAATCCAGTACCCGAACAGTTTTGCCTGATGGCAATTGAAAATGTCCAACCTTACGTTCAACCGTCACGCCTGCATAGTTGGCAACTTTTTGGCGTGTTCCAGTTAAATGGTTAAATAAAGAGGTTTTACCGCAGTTTGGATTCCCCACAAGGGCAACACGTAACGCATCACTCATGCAGGTACTCCTTCAACTTGAATCTCAATTTTATCGGCTTCTGCTTTACGCAAGGCAAAGCGGGTAAAACCTATTTGGATGAGGATGGGATCTCCACCAAAAACACCTTTGGTCACGACCTCAACAGCTGCGCCGGGTACAAAGCCCAAACTTTCTAAACGAATGGAGACCAGATCGGGTTTTCCCGTCTCATCGGTCACGCGATTGACCTGAGTAATAACCGCCGTTTGTTTGACTTTTAATGCTGACAATCGCACTGTTTGCAACCCCGAACCCTTTTGTTTGATTATACAAGCAAATGAGAATAATTACCAAAAACAATCTCAATGTCATTTACTTTTAGGTCGGTCGACAACACGGTTTTTTTATTTTACAGTGCAGTGCAATTATGGATTTCTCTTTGTATGTTAAATAAAAAACCTCGCATTCCCACTGCAGTTTCAATTCCAGAACAACTGAGTTTTTTACAAGGCTTTCGCGATTTTTTGGTTGCACAAACCGTCAGCCCGCATACGCGAAATGCCTATCTGTCTGATTTAATTCAATGTAGCCAATTACACACTAGCGTGGCACTACCGCAATGGTCGAGTGATGATATTGCTGATGTGTTGATTGCCCTCACCAAAGCAGGTAAAAGTCCACGTTCAATTGCACGATGTTTATCGGCTTTACGTCAATTTTATAAGTTTTTACGTGAACAAAAACTCAGAGATGATAATCCTGTTGCGACCCACCGATCACCCAAAATGGGACGTCCCATTCCCAAAGATTTGTCTGAACAAGATGTTGAAGCGCTCATTAATGCACCTGACATTAGCACAGCCTTAGGTCTACGAGATCGTGCCATGTTCGAGGTGTTGTATGCCTGTGGCTTGCGCGTGTCCGAACTGCTCAATTTACGTTTAGAACTGATCAATTTAAAACAAGGTTTTTTACGGGTGACGGGTAAAGGCAATAAAGAACGGCTAGTTCCGTTGGGACAATATGCCTGCGAGTGGATTGAAAAATATTTAGTCGAGTCGCGACCTCAACTCTATAAGACCAGCACCGATTATTTATTTTTAACCCAACACGGCGGCATTATGAGCCGACAAAATTTTTGGTATGCAATAAAACGTTATGCGCTTCAGGCCAATATTCAAAGTGAAATTTCCCCTCACACCTTGCGCCATGCCTTTGCCACCCATTTACTCAATCACGGTGCTGATTTACGTGTGGTACAAATGCTACTCGGACACAGTGATCTTTCCACCACGCAAATTTATACGCATGTCGCACAACATCGTATGCAAGAATTGCATGGCAAATACCATCCACGCGGTTAAAACCACCATTTATCTTGGACTTGAATTTGCTCTGGTTGTTTTAAGCAAGATTTAACGAAGTACTGCAATTTTTTTGTTATGCTTAAGCTCTTTTATAAATTTATACCTACCAAAAGGTTCTGTATGTTGTTTACTCGGTCTCCGCTTGTCCTTGCTTGCACAATTGCTTTAACCGTATTGCTTGGTGCATGTTCAAAAGAAAATGCCAAAGAAAAACAAGATTCGCTTACGGCAAGCACACCTGCAACAGGTGAAGCATCAAATTTAAAAGAACGTAATGCGCAACAACGCTTAGCGACTACCTTAGAAGAACATTTTAAAACAGCAAATATTAATGCCAAAATTATTACGATTAAGAAAACTGAAGTTCCCAACCTGTTTTGGGTGAGCTTAGAAGGCATGGGTTCAGTTTATGCAACAAGCGATGGTCAATATATCATTCAAGGCGATGTAATTCGTTTAGGTGATAAACAATTGCATAATGTCAGTGAAAATTTACAAGCAACTGAAAATAAAAAGCACTTAGCAGCACTGAAAACTGAAGACCTAATTGTTTACCCTGCAACGGGTGGCAAGGCCAAGCAAGTGATTTATGCGTTTACCGATTCAAGCTGCCCGTACTGCCACAAATTACATGAACACCTTGCTGAAATTAATGACAGAGGCATCGAAGTTCGTTATATCGCTTGGCCACGTGGTGAACAATTCATGCCAACCATGCAAGCGATTTGGTGTAGTGAAGACCGTAAAGCCGCATTTAACCAAGCAGCACAAGGCTTGCCAGTGCTCGCAGGTGAATGTAAAAACCCTGTACGCGATCAATACCAACTCGGCTTAAATATGGGCGTAAATGGCACACCGGCAATTTATAATTCCGAAGGTGTTTATTTGGGTGGCTATATGACACCAGATGAAATTGTAAAGCGTTTAAACAAATAATTTCATTCATTTCACCTTCCTAATTCAGACTTGGGCAAAGATGAAAGATCATCTTAGCCCTAGTGTCTGCGCGCTTTTTTAGCTATGATCATGCTTCATTAAAATGATTGAATAAATTGGAGTGTAACGTGAAACCAGTTCGTCTGGCGATACTCGGTCTTGGTACTGTTGGTGGTGGAG
>JAVXBC010000192.1:0-4164 GCA_036660195.1 Acinetobacter sp. | reverse complement strand
AGCGAGGGCTCGCAGCTCGACCATTGCAAAGCGTTAGGGTGCGAAAAGTCCACATTCTTTAGTGTGGACTTAACTGCGGAAAAATGCACTTTTACCTATCGTGATCTTTATTTAAGAATAATAACTTTCCCACTTTCAGATACTTCCGCTAATTCTATTGCCTGTTCAAGAATTAAATGTGCTAGTTCAGTGTCTTTTACTGGTTCACATTTTTTACTTATTAGCTTTTTATTCAGTTCTACCGCTTTATTTCTAAGTAGTTCTTTTTCCTTGCTGTTTAATCTTAGCATGTCAGCCATGAAAGTTTCCTAATCCAAATTTCGATGATTATAGTCTAAATAAACATGTATACATGCTTTACATGAAACATGTATATGTGTTAATTTCTGCTCCTATAAGAAACATGTATACAAGTAAATTAAATTGGGGTTCGAAGTGCTAGATAAAATCGTCATGCATATACCTGTTGATGCTTCATTAGTCGATGTGACTAGTGATGGCAATCACTGTATTTTCGGTTTTGACATGCTTGATCTTGGTTTAAAAAGGGTTGGTTCTTGGAGTGTTTATAAGAATGAGGAAGGGGATGTTAGACATGTTGCTTTGAATCATTCTTATGAAAAATTACCAACTTCTTACACCAGTATGGCTTTTAAATTCTTTCATGAAGGTCGTTTTTTTCCCCACGTTGAACTCAAAGCAAGTCCTGCAAAAATCCTGCAAGGTCATAACGTATATGGAACTGACTGGATAGAAGAGGGTGCAATGGAAATGCTTGGTTATTTGGCTGAATCACATCCTACACTTTATTCAATGCTCGCAATTTCTGAAACCGAAGTTTTACAGCTTGATGCTACATATTCAGCACGTTTAAGAGATGACAATCAAGTAGCTCAGGCTCTTGATTTTATGCGAAATATGTCATCAAGACACATTCGAAAATCACAGAAACAGATTGTTTATAAAAATACGGTTTACTTCGGTTCTGAGCGTGGAAAACGTTTTGCTCGTAAAGTTTATGGCAAGTCATGTGAGTTTCAGAATCAACTTGAAGAACAAACCAAACTTGCTAAAGCAAATGACAAATGCGCCCAACGTGTCGTTAAAGTCATGTCTGACTCTGCACTTCAATCTTGGACGAAAGGTTTATTGCGCTTTGAAACAGGCATCAAACGCTATGTTTTAAAAGAACTCGGTATCCCGACAAATTTATTTCAGTTAATACGTTATCAACGTGAAAATCCTACTTTTTTAAAAGACCTATGGGTCAAAGCCAATTCCGAACTATTTAAAGCCCTTGAGGGTACTGCTATGAAATCAATTGATCCTGATTCCGTTTATAAAAATCTCTGTAATGTTTACGGCACTGTAACTCCTACTGGTCGTGTCAGTGTAACTAAAGCACGTAATTTATTTAATTTTTACTCATCACTTGAATTACATGGTTCTGAGGTTATGAAATCTAGATATGGTCAACGCCAGTATTATCAAAATATGGCTGATTTGGTTGCAGCAGGCTATTCAAAAGCATTTCTTCAAAATTTACATATTGAATCTAAAAACAACGTTATTCCGTTTATCAAACTCGTCGAAATCAATTTCGAAAATCAAGTACCGCCTGACTTTAAAGAGCCAGTTTCTACATTCAATCAACGTCAATTAAAACTCGTATCTTAATGGTGAAAATCATGTCTCAAATTATCTTCAAAGCAAAACTTATTAATGTTGAAACAGGTGTCGATAAAAACGCAAATTTAACAATGCGTCTTGTATTTGCATCAACTCGTTATGATCGTGGCTTGGATCAGATCGTTCCATGCTCTCAAAATGTCAAAGTGATTGAAGATCATCATCACATGAAAGATTTTTATTTGTCATACCGTGGTCGTGAAATTTACTTGCCAATTGATCAGTCTACTATGGATCGAAATATTTATTTTAAAACCACTGGAGACGGCAAACCTCTCCAGTTAGAAGAAAAACAAGTTAAGGCTGCATAAGGATTTTAAGAAATGGCACTGGTCTGCAATCAACTCGACTCGACAACAAATCAGTGCCTTGAATGGGTAGAAATGCCCACTGTGCTGCCGAAGCTAACACTAGTAGAGGGTAATACCATTGGTTTTGCATGTCTATTAGTGTTTGCAACGGTCTTTGTAATCAAAAAGTGTATTAAAGCACTCAATTAAATAAGGATTCCATCATGGAAAAATTAACTCAAGACCAAGTAAACGATGCAATGAACAAAACCTACGGCAATCGTGCTGCATTTGCTGAAGCCGTAAAAAAATATGGATTCGGTGTTGCCGTATCTGCTGCGCTTATGAGTAATGCTAATGCTGCACCAATTGACGTTACATCAGTTGTAACAACGATCACAGATGGCGTTACAACAGTTAGTGCGATTGGTCTTGCTGTGTTATCGCTTGTTGTAGTGATCAAAGTGTTCAAGTGGGCACGATCAGCAATGTAATAAACAGTGCCCTCAACTGAGGGCATTTTCTTTTATGGGTGGAATATGGATATAGAAAATTTAGGGGCATATATATGCATAATCATGTGGCTTATAGTGGGCGCAAAGCTCTTTTAAAACAGATCTTCTCCGTATTTCTTATATTTACTATTTATTTTAATGCTTTCAATTCTGCTTTTGCTTCTGCTTCTGATTTGGGTGGTTGGTCTATTACAAGTCAAGTTGTGCAGGGTGCATCTACACTTATCAACGCTTCAAAATCTGTACTAATTAACGGTGCGAATGTTGTCAAAACTGGCACTGCATTAATAAAACCTACAGTTGGACAAGTCGCAAAAACTCTTGCAAAAGGCGTTGCTGCAACTGCTTTGTCTGTCGCTGTTGAGCAACTTTTGGGTGCTGTAGACTGGGTTCTTGATCCGGCTAATAATCAAATTAAGTATAAAGAAAAAACTCAGCAATCTGAGTTCCCACCGCCATCGGCTGAATTTCAATATGAATGTGCTACTGATAAATTTTTAGCGAACTCGATTCAAGAGTGCGGTTTTCGATATATTCAAAAATTCACGCAATACGATAAGTATTCTGATTGTAAAATTTTTTCTGGTGCCTCGATAAGCTGTTTATTTACTTATAAAAATAGTACTCGTTCTGAAAATGTTTCCATCGGAAAAAGAGTTACACGAGTTCAGCCGATTATTCCGCAAACAGATGAACGTACAGAAAAAACAATCTCGCTTGAAACTGTTGCTCAAAAAGTTATTTCAAATGCAGAGGGCGGTGATACAAAAGCTCAAGGTGCTACAACTGCTGCTGTTGCAGATGCTTTAGCAAATGATCAAGCTACACAATCAAATGTACGTCAACAATTAGAATCAAGCGCTAAAACAGCTACAAATGAAACTGCTCAGGGTGCGACAAAACCGAAAGACATCGCAAAACCTGAATTGGGGAACGAGTTGTCTTTAAATTTTCCCGTTTTTTGTGGTTGGGCACCAATTGTTTGTGAAGCTGCGTCTATTGCAATTTCTTTTCCGCAAACTCTTACGACCTGGTGGGATACATCAACTAAAGCAATAACAGAATCATGGACGTGGACTAAAGAACGTTATCAAGCTGCTGTAACTTCAATTACAGATTTCTTTAAAAATGAACCTAACCCTGATTCTGACAATAGTCTGCCAGTCCAAGACATACCTTTGCCACAATTAAACACAGGCACATTTAAATCAACGCCTGGTTGCCCTGCACCTATTCCAATCAATATAACAATTGGAACAAAAGGTACTACTTCAATTAGTTATGAGCCGATTTGTCAATTTGCTTCAAAGTGGTCATTTGTTGCACCGCTAATAGGTTTTTTATCTGCTGCAATGATTCTTGTTGGTGTTGGTCGAAAAGGTGAGGATTCAGAGATATGAGCTTAAAAAGTATACTTGTATCTGTAGCAGATGCAACACTTTCAAAAACAGGAAAATCACTTTTAAAGGGTTTAGGTTTAGGCGTGTTCTCCAGTGCCGTTGTTTTAACCTTGTTTAATCAGTTGATCTCATACGCTCAAACTGAGTGGGGCAAAATGTCGGCTGACGTGTTGCAGATATTGGCATTGGGTAACATTGACTACGGGCTGTCAATCATCGTGGGGGCATGTGTTCTCAAGGTTACATTGATGATTAACAAGGTAACTATAG
>JAVXBC010000191.1:0-4175 GCA_036660195.1 Acinetobacter sp. | reverse complement strand
TTTTACCTTGACCAATTTTATTGCCTTGATATGAATACCAAGCACCTGCTTTTTGCACCAGTTCTTGCTGTACAGCCAAATCAACCAGTTCTCCTAGTTGGTTAGTACCTTTGCCGTACATAATTTGGAAAATGGCTTCTTTAAAAGGAGGTGCCATTTTGTTTTTCACAACTTTCACTTTGGTTTCGTTACCGACAATTTCGTCGCCTTCTTTCACTTGACCAATACGACGAATATCCAAACGAACTGAAGCGTAGAATTTAAGCGCATTACCACCAGTTGTGGTTTCAGGGCTACCAAACATCACGCCAATTTTCATACGAATTTGGTTAATGAAAATCACCATACAGTTTGAACGCTTTGCGTTACCTGTAATTTTACGCAATGCCTGACTCATTAAACGAGCCTGCAAGCCCATGTGTGAGTCGCCCATTTCACCTTCAATTTCGGCTTTAGGTGTAAGCGCAGCAACGGAGTCAATAACGATCATGTCGATAGCGCCAGAGCGTACCAACATGTCGGCGATTTCTAGGGCTTGTTCACCATGATCAGGCTGTGAAATTAATAAGTTATCAATATCGACACCGAGTTTGCGCGCATATTGTGGATCAAGCGCATGTTCTGCATCAATAAACGCACACGTACCACCAGCTTTTTGACATTGCGCAATTGCTTGCAAAGTCATGGTAGTTTTACCAGAAGATTCTGGGCCGTAAATTTCAACAATACGACCTTTTGGTAAGCCACCGATACCGAGTGCAATATCAAGTGTTAAAGAACCCGTCGAAACCGCTTCAACGGCTTGAACGTTATTTTCACCTAAACGCATGACCGTATTTTTACCAAATTGCTTTTCAATTTGGCTCAATGCGGCTTGTAATGCCTTACTTTTATTATCATCCATCTCAAAACCTCTAACTTTATTTTCTTAACGATTAACCCAAGTGGATGTATTGAATCTCAACTTGTTGGGACTGGGACATAGTGTCAGATTCTCATGCTTTATTCTATATCTGACCTGTGTTTGTACGACATAAAATGACGCAACATTTCATGCAAGATTTCATTCATCAGAATACGTCCAAGACTGGACATTATCTTGTTTGAAACGATTAATATCACGACGATCTTTTTTACTCGGACGGTGATCTGGTCGAGCTAGATTATGCAATTTTCGTTGTGATGCATGCAACTCTCTACGTTCAATACTTTCGGTAGTTTCTTCGTAAAGTAATTGTGCGATTGGTGCGCCACCACGAACCGAAGAAAGCGCTTTAATTAGCACTGTTTTTTTATCTAAACCTTGCTGAATGGTGAGTTCCATGCCGACACGCACATCTTTAGAGACTTTGACGCGGTCGTTTTGATGATGTACTTTTCCGCCTTCAATTGCTGTTTTGGCAAGTGAGCGAGTTTTAAAAAAACGTGCCGCCCAAAGCCATTTATCAATGCGCATGGCATCCATGCTGCTAGGTTCATGCTGTTTTTGCATCATCGACCTGTGCGTTAGATTCAAGATAATCAAGTAATTCAGTTAAATCATCGAGTGCAGGATAGGGCAGCTCGTTAGCCACTCTTGCTTGTTTGTCACTAGAAGGTTGCAGAATACTAATGAGTTGTGAAATACCGAAGCTTTCTGCACCTTTAAGTACCACGACGGTATCATCTACAAATACCGCTTGTGCAGGGTCAAAAGGATGCAGTTGTTGCAGCTTCTGCCAAAATGCGATGTCTTCTTTGGCGTGTCCTAATTCTTCACTGCTGATCATCACTTCAAAATAAGAGCTGAGAGGTACATTTTCAAGTTTTAGTTTTAATCCTGCACGGTCGGCATTGGTCAGCAGCCAACAGCGGAAACCTTTTGCTTTAAGTTGATTCAAAAGTTCAAAACAACCTTTTCGAGCACGAATTTTGTCACGATGTTCATGTTGGAGTTGCAATACATCAACCCCGACTTTTGCCGTCCAGAATGCCGAAGAGTACCAAGATAGTGTATGCTTATGTTGTTGGTAAAATTCAAATAAGGTGTTTTTGCTTTGCTCAAGACTATATTGATGTACTTGAGCATGTCGCTCAGGCAAGCAATGATTCCAAATAAAATCATCAAATGCTAAATCGAGTAAAGTACCATCCATGTCAAACATGATAATGGGTTGCTGCTGTAAATCTGAATATGACATAAGGCTGATCTATGTTTGTTAAAACACCTGCTCCACAAGATCAATTGATTTTGCAGCTTGTGCCAATTATGGCGCAGGCAAGTCAAATATTATTGGAAGAATACCAAAGTTATTGTGCAGGTGGCGAGTTTAATATTCAGGAAAAAAGTGATGATTCTCCTGTCACTCAAGCCGATTTAAAAGTGAATCATTTTTTATTGAAGCACTTAGCTGAAATTACGCCTGAATTACCTGTGTTGTCAGAAGAAAGTGATTATTCAGCACGTAAAGCATGGCAACGTTGTTGGATGCTTGACCCTTTAGATGGGACAAAAGAATTTATTCATGAGCGCGATGAATTTACTATAAATTTAAGTTTGATCGAAAACACGCAAACTACTTTTGCCATTATAGCCGTGCCTTGCGAACAGGTCATGTACATTGGCTACAATTTAGAACTGCCGTATAAATATAGTTTTAGTCGCCAAGAATGGTTTCAGTATCAGATTGAAAACTTGGATGACAAAGCACCGATTCAAATTGGTTTAAGCCACCACAGTAAGAATCCAAAATATCAAAACTTTATTGAGCCGATTTTAAAGCAAGCCGAAGTGATTCGTCGCGAAGCGGGTAGTGCTTATAAATTTTGCATGATGCTCGAAGGTGAAATTGATATTTATCCTCGATTTCATCCAACTTCGGAATGGGACACCAGTTCAGGGCAATCTCTTTTAGAAAGTATTGGCGGTGGATTGCTGACTTTAGATGGCAAGCCATTTCAATATAACCAACGTGATACGGTACTGAACGGTGGCTTTATCGCTTTTAAAGATCAAGTTTGCAAAAAGATTGCTTACGCCGCTTTGGCTGATTCAGGCAATTTAAATTAAGTGTAGATTTTCCCATGCTATAGTGACTTCAATTTCCTATATAAGTTTTTATATGGCTCTTCATTTATTACCCAAAAGTATGTTGCAGGCATTGGATTTACTGCCGAATGCCTCTACTCCTGTGACTTTATTTACACGACATTCTTTGCGTGAACTAGTCAATGGGCAGGGTTTTGCAGGCTACGATTTACAATTAACAGAACAAGGTCGTGAGCTGGCGTATACGTGGGGTGAATATTTAATCAAAAACACAGATCGCGCTATTCAACACTGTATTTCCAGCCCAATTCAACGCTGTGTTGATACAGCTGCTTTAATGATAGAAGGTGCGGATGCGGTTCATCAATCCGTCAACACTCATCAAATTGAAATTGTTGAGCATCGCTTATTGGTTGAACCAGGCAGTTTTGTCTTAGACATTCAGCAAGCGGCGCCATTTTTCCGTAAGCAAGGCGCATTGGGTTTTATTAATAGTTTCGTCAACAATGCACTACCAGGAATGAAACATCCAATTACGGGCGTGAGAGATGTATTAGAGCTTCTTTATCAGACGCATCCCACGCAACAGCATGGTTTAAGTTTGGCGGTCAGCCATGACACCATTCTTGCCGCAATTGTGGCGGTTATATCGGGCAATAATCAAATTCAGCAAACTGACTGGCCGGAAATGATGGAAGGCTTATTTGTTTGGTTTGAAGGAGAAGACTTTGCCAATAGCAAATTAAAGTGGATTTGGCGTGGTCAAATAGCAGAATTGATTATTCAAGATTTTCAATATAAGTAAAATATCATCCATAAATAAAATGCTACTCGCAATAAAAAAGCCCGAAAGATCGGGCTTTTTTACGTGCACCAAATTAGTTAGCTAATGCTTTAACTTGAGCATTTAAGCGGCTCTTATGACGAGCAGCTTTATTTTTGTGGATGATGCCTTTATCAGCCATACGGTCGATTACAGGAACAGCTTTTTTATAAGCCTCTGTAGCAACAGTATAATCACCAGCAGCGATCGCATTTACGGTACGTTTGATGTAAGTACGAACCATAGAACGTAAGCTTGCATTGTGTTTACGTGCTTTAACGTTTTGACGAGCACGTTTTTTAGCTTGAGCAGAGTTTGCCACTC
>JAVXBC010000190.1:0-4229 GCA_036660195.1 Acinetobacter sp. | reverse complement strand
GACTTTTAATCCGTTGGTCCCGCGTTCGAATCGCGGACGACCCACCAAATTCAAAAAAGCCTTTCATTTGAAAGGCTTTTTTATTTTGTGCATTCAGTTCTAAACAATTCATATTATGGGATGGCTTAAACATGGATCATCCCATATATGTTTAGATCTTATTTAAAATTTAGATATTTCCTAAAGCCTTTACGACATTACCTAAGCGCTTCCCTTGTGCTTCACATAAAGTTTTTTCATCTGCACTCAGGCTTTGGTCATGACGCGGGCCGCTCACATGGCTTGCACCATAGGGTGTGCCCCCTGTTTTGGTATTTGATAAAGCAGCCAGCGAATTCGGCAAACCTAAAATCATCATGCCATGATGGAATAATGGAGGAAGCATGGTGATTAAGGTGCTTTCCTGCCCTCCATGCATAGACCCAGAGGATGTAAATACACAGGCAGGCTTATCATGCAATGCCCCATTCAGCCATAAACTGGTGGTTTGATCCCAAAAATATTTCATTTCACTGGCCATATTGCCAAAACGAGTGGGTGAACCTATCGCTAAACCAGAACAATGCGTAAGATCATCCAAAGTACAATAAATATCCCCTTCAGCTGGAATACTCGGCTCAGCTTGAGTGACCACAGTGGCTAAATTAGGTACCGTACGAATACGTGCGCTGACGCCCGCTGCTTCAATTCCATTGGCAATTAAATGTGCCATTTGTCGAGTTGAACCGTATTTACTGTAATAAAGAACGAGAACGTAAGGTTGCATTAGTTTCAAGAAGTTTGTTAAAAAGAACACTATACGACATTTTTTATATTTTGCGCGGCACTATATCTTGTGAGAACACAGGATGATCATTAAAAATAATGAGGAAAATAACCATGATGTTCGAGCGTTATCTGAGAAAATTACCATTTTTTAAAGATACATGGTTTCAATTTATTCTCTTTATCTTTCGACGTTTTGAGGCCGACCGCTGCCGTGAGCAAGCAGGTTCGCTGACCTATACCACCTTGTTTGCCGTCGTTCCAATGTTGACAGTATTTCTAGTCATTATCTCGTCCATTAAAGCTTTAGAACCTGCTCGGCAACAATTGCAGCAGCTCATTTATAGTAACTTCTTACCTAAAAGCACCATTGCCTTTGATAAAGCATTGGATGCCTTTACCGATAAATCGAGCAATTTAACGGTCATTGGGGTGATTTTCCTCTTTGTCACCACGGTATTGATGCTCACGTCCATAGAAACAGTATTTAACCGTATTTGGCGCGTCAAAGAAACACGGACAGGTCTGGTCGGTTTTATGCGCTACTGGACGATTATTTCTTTAGGCCCCATTTTGCTTGGGAGTGCCTTTGTTATTTCCTCTACCGTCGCATCGATGAACATCCTCAGCAATAATTTTGCAGGCTACCAAGTCGATGGTGCGTTTCTGTTATGGATGATTTCATTTTCACTCACCATTGTGGGCTTTTTCATTTTGTATTGGACGATCCCAAACCGCGTCGTACCGATCTTTTCGGCGGCAATTGCTGCGTGTTTCAGTGCCTCGATTTTTGAAATTTTAAAACGCTTATTTAGCTGGGTAATGAGTAACTTCACTAGTTATGAAATTGTCTATGGCGCATTTGCTGCTGTTCCTATTTTCCTTTTGTGGATTTATCTATCTTGGAACATTATTTTATTGGGTGTTGAAATCAGCTATGCATTGACTGCATTCCACTCAGACAAAGAACAAAAGCGTCATCCTATTTTAATGTTTTTGGATATTTTGGAACTGTTTTATAAGAAACAACAATACGGCGAAAGTGTCAGTGAACATGAATTACTGAAAATAATTGGTCGAAGTGAACTGGGTCGGCTGCCTACATACATCTTGCAACTCGAACAGCAAAACTTGGTCAAACGCACCGATCAAGATGAATATGTCTTGGTCAAAAACCTAGAGAATGTTGATTTCTGGAGTTTTTTCACCGCTTTACCGTACTCATTGCCTTTAAAAAATGATTTATTGCATCTGCATCAAGACGATGAATGGATTGCAAGACTTGGGCCTGCCTTGATTGAAAGTGATGAGTACTTAGCCGCCAAACTTTCTATTCCACTGGCGAGTCTTTTTGAAACCAAATAGAAAAAGGGCGTAGTGATTACGCCCTTTGCATTTTAAAGCGATTTAGCGACAAAACGTCGTCCAAATATGCTCATGATTTGAATTGATTAATTTCATGCTCAATTGATCTTTTGCATGCAATGCCCCGACACCTGCGGGTGTGCCTGTCATAATGACATCACCTGCTTGCAAACTAAATGATTGATTAATATCAACCAATACTGTCGCGATATCAAAGATCATATCAGTACTCAAACCATGCTGACGCTCAACACCATTGACACTGAAACTAAACTCTAAAGCATTAACATCTGCAATCGACTCGATTGCTACCCAATCTGCCAATACGCATGATCCATCAAATGCTTTCGCTCGTTCCCACGGCTGTCCTTTGGTTTTCAGCTCATTTTGTACATCGCGCAAGGTTAAATCCAAGCCCAGTGTCACTGCGCCGATAGCATCTAGCACTTTAGTTTTATCAGTTTCTTGTGAAAGTGGTTGAGCAATTTGAATACAAATTTCACATTCAAAATGGCATTCGCCTAGTGCCTGATTCCACACAATCCCTTGCGCTAAAGTAGCTAAACTACTTGGCGGCTTCATAAACAGAACAGGTCGATCAGGAATCGCATTTCCTAGTTCTTTGGCATGTTCCGCATAGTTTCGACCCACACAAATAATCTTTGAAGGCTGTAAAGACATGATCGCTTCCTTAGGCATAAATCGTGACGCTGGTTATTTTTTAAAGCTTTGTTCAAATTTACCTTGCTCTGTGGCATCGACCAATGCACGTTTCGGTACAATCACCACAGTATGATTTTTGAGTTCCAACATATAAGTCAATTTACCCATTGCAAAAGACTGTACATCGGCATACTGCGCTCGGTGTTTTTTCCCAGCGGCATAGAGTTCAAAGTGATCTTGATAGAGATCAATTCCTTGCTCGCTTTTACCAAATTGATAACGTACAAATTGACGTTTAAACAACATCGGTAAAATCCAATATCGCATGATGCCTTGCATTAACAGGAAAAAAGCCCCTAAAGCCACAAAATAACGCCCTACACTGCTGAACCCGAGATAAATTCCCCACAAAATAATCGCAATACTAATCACAGGCGTTAAAAAACGACTCATGGTTTTTTTACCAAAAGTCACTAAGGCAAAACCATCTTGAGATTCGTTTAAATTCAAATAATAGCGTAAGGAAATACTTGGGGATTGTTCAGACATCATTCTGTTCTAACATTGAAAAGCTGTCGTTATTAGAGCATAAAAAATTCAGATTAAAAGCTGCTTAGGCAATTTTTATGTAGAGCGATTTATTCAGATGAACTTTCTAGGAATTCATGCACGCCTCGCCCTGCTGCCCGTCCTGTCGCAAAACAAGCGGTGAGTAAATAGCCCCCAGTCGGTGCATCCCAATCCAACATTTCACCACAGCAAAATACATAAGGATTGCTGTGTAATTGAAGCTGTGCAGATAAAGCCTCGTGCTTCACGCCACCTGCACAGCTAATGGCTTCTTCAATTGGACGGAAACCTTCTAAAGAAATCGTGAGTTGCTTGATCTGCTGTGCCATGTGCTCAGCATCTGACCACAGGTTTTTATCTACCATTTCACGCAATAAATTAATTTTGACCGTGTCCAAACCTGCTTTACGCCACAGATTGGTTAAGGACTGCTTTTTATTGCCCTGTAATTTTTGTTCAAGTTGTTCAATGCTGACATCGGGAATCAAATCCAGATTCAGCTGCAATTTCTGATTCTGCTTATCTAAGCCTCTCAGCTCACGCCCCAGTTTATAAATCACGCCACTTTCCAAACCATAATGAGTGATGACAATATCACCATGCGTCGGTTGATCTGCATGTACCCACGCATTGACCCGTTTCAGCGGTTGACCAAAGCAATCCTGCATAAAAGGCGACCATGATTTGAGTACACCGACATTACTGGCTTGAAATGGCTCTATTTCATCATTCAACAACCATTTTTGCCATTCACCATCACTGCCCAATTGCGACCATGATACTGCGCCACAGGCTAAAACAATCGCATCATAAGATTGCGTAACAAGTTGCTGTTGATGTTCAAAAGTCAGTTGATTGCCTGATAA
>JAVXBC010000189.1:0-4281 GCA_036660195.1 Acinetobacter sp. | reverse complement strand
ATCATGTTTGTTTCTAATGTTTCAGGCTGCAAAATTGCCTTTTCAACAATTGCAATGACTTCATTGAGATCTTGCGCAGCCATAATTTCTGCCATAGAAAATGATACTTTCTGCCCAGGTAAAGAAAATTCAGACTCAAGAGCATTTACAAATCGAACAATACCCAGTGATGCGAGTCCATTATCATTCAGGCTAAGTTCTCTATTCACCTCAAGCCCAGAGATTTTTGCAGCCGTTTCTAGCACAACCTCTGCAGTATCCATAACAGGTTTGTCATACTCTGCGTTGCTGCCCACCGATTTGATGCGTTGAATAATCATTGCAACCAAATTGCGAAGCAAGGTATCTGCTGGCTGAATTAACTTTGCAAAAATAACGACTAAACCAACCACATAGAAATATTCATACCATTCGACTGGAACTGGTTCAGGGCTAAACCAATAGAAACTTTTACGATCGTCCCACCAATTCCACCATTCACCGCTACGTGTGGCTGCGTAGTACCACTGCCCAACCATTTGATGAAATAGAAAGCAAGCATAAGCAGTGGGTGCAAGGAATTGGAGTGGACTCATTCTTAACAGTCTGGCAGTAAAGCCCTTGCCTGTACTGAGTGCAAAAATCCAAAGTAAAGTCAGTGGAGCAAATGAACGGCTGTAGATTTCATCCCAAATACGATTGGTTATTGCAGGATCCGCATAACTATTTGCACCCTCAGGTCTCATGAAATAAGCATCTACAGGGACTTGGGTCACTTCAGGGCCAAAGTGTGTGTAGCCTTGAGCAACGTGTGCGATACTGACACAGATAATAATCAGTGTAATTGCATCAGCAACATAGCCCCAAATATGCGAACGTTTTTGCTCAGTGGGTCTAATGGCATCGTATAAGAATGCAGCACATATACCGACCAAGAAATACACCATCCAGAAAGGTGCAAATAGATAGAAGCCTAAGCCTGTCGCATTCTCTTTACCCGCCAATTCAACCTGAGCCGCTGAAGGTGTTGTCTGTAATCCTGTCACAGGATCAAATAGACCATATCCAACAAAGTCGACAACAAATCCGTACCAGAACCCCATTAAGATCACGACATTCGTCGTTAATCCAATCCCTATATACATGAGGATTTTCTTAACATTACCGCGTTGCTTATACAAGGCATTGTAAATCATCGGGAATATAACGAGACATTGGAAATACATCGAAATAAACCACAGGTAAAAACCAATAAACCAGCTCGCTCCCCACAATGGCGTTGCTTGTAAACCTGTCGCATGAATTCCAAATGATAAAATGACATTGCCTAGCCAAGACCCTTCAATCCACGGTGTTCCCTGACAATACGATGCAGTACCTTCATGAACTAAAGGTCCCCAACTAAAACTAGGTATAAACGTTGATGGATGACAACTGACAAATAAATTACCCATCGCAAAAATAATCGCTAATGCATACAAAGGATACATCACCGCTACTCTTGCTTTTACAAAAGCAAATTTATTTTGAATCATCGCAGGCATGAGAATAGCGATAGAGAAGCCTGCTAAGATAAAGAAGCTATTCACGTGCCATTGGAACTGACGGAGATTATTAAATGCTTCCCATGAGTTATTCGCACCAATGTGCATAAACATGACATAACATGCCAAAATAAATCTAAACCCAGCGATTGTCTCCCAATCCACTTTTGGCTTGTCTAAGCGATTCGTATTTAAAGCGAATTCACTGGTATTTTTCGTCGCGACTTTTTTCTCTTTGCGTTCTGAAGTTATCGCTATATTTTGCTGATTCGGGGAAGGTTGCGTCGTTATACCTAGCGATTCTGCCATGGCATTTCGCTTGTATTTTTTACTGTTCGTCATTGGTAAATCATTTTTATCAACGACTCTCCAAATCGAAGGAATTTTATGTGCTGAGACTCCTCGTTTGAGTAAAAAAGAGCGTAATTCACTCACCCACTTACTTTGATTCTCTAAACTAAATGCTGGGTCAGATGAAACGATTGCGCACCCCACCTCTTCACCATAAGTTTCAGATGGCACGGGAAAACATATCGCGATATCAATACTCGAATGACTGGTTAAATTGTCTTCTATTTCAGCAGGTGCAATCTGCTCACCGCCCCTTTTGATTAACTCTTTCAGTCGACCTTCTAAGCTTAAATGACCAAAAGCATCCATCTGACCCAAGTCACCCGTTAAAAACCAAGTGCGGATTTCACCAGATTGAGGCAATGGCATTAAGAATCGAGATTTATTATTTGCTTCAGGATTCTCTTTATAACCAGAAAAAACCGTATCACCTGAAATCGCAATTTCACCAGCAACACCAAAAGGTTGCGGTTTCAGGGTAACTGGATCAACGATTGCCAATGACGCAATTAATGGCACGCCAACAGAACTCGCCTTAACCTCCCAGCTTATTTCTGTCTGAGCAGGCTGCGAAATAGGCATGAGTTCAGACATACTATAAGTCGGCAACACTGGGCAATCGTAAGCTTTCATGAGCGCCAGTCGATCTTCTTCTTTGAGCGCAGATGCACCCGAGCGAATCAAGCGTAGATTGTGTTCAGACCATACACCATCATGATCTAAATACTGTTCTCGATTTTCCTGAAGATAACGTAAAGTTGCGAGCTGAATAGTAGGTACAGCTGAATACCATGTTGGTTTCGGATTGGATTGTACCAATGCCTCAGCCATAAGTTGTGGGTTATATAAACCTTCACATGTGATCGCTGCACCAACAGATAAACTCGCCAAGATCGAAGCAGATATACCACCAATATGATCCAACGGCATCACACTATAGGTCACATCAAATTCATTAATTCCGATACTATCCGCTAAAATTGTGCTGTTTAGAACCAAATCTTTTTGCTTGAGTGGCACAACCTTTGGCATAGAAGTCGTGCCAGAAGTTCTAAGTAGAAGGCAGTCATCATGTGCATGAGTGATTAATTCTGGCTGGTTTTCATACCCATCTAAGGAATGTTTAAATTTAAATAAACCTGGATGTTGGGATGAAAATGGGCTGACATGATGTAATGACTTATTGTTAATTTGGCAATATTCTTCACAAGCTGCAATGACATTTTTAGCGTTCACACCTTCAAATAAAATAACATGCTCGACTTGAAGTTGTTTTAATGCAGATAAGGCTTCAGCCTGTGTCATTGTAGTAGAAAGCGGAACAGCACATGCCTGAGCTGCGATGGCAAGGAAAGCAACAGCACCTTCTGCACTGCCGCCAGAAGGCGCCATATATGCAACAATCTGCCCACTTTTAACTCCTACTCGTCTGAGATCACCCTCTCCCCCTGAACGAATAAATGAAAGTAAATCCCCATAAGTGGTACATATTTGGTTATTTTGCTCTCTAGCAAGCCTAAACAAAGGAGATGATTGGGCTCGTCTTTCCAATAATTCTATAATTGTCGTTGCTTGTCCTTCAGAATGAATCGAAACTTGAGCGACTTGCACTTTTGTATCAATTCTTCTAGAACTGAATTTACACGAAGCTTGTTCAGTGCTTTCCGTTCTTTGGCTTGCTGATGAAATGTCTGTTATACAATGTTTTATTTCATCCTTAATCGTTTTTGCGATCGTACTACTAATTTCATGATCACTGTCCAAATAAAAAATTTGAGTATTCGGATTTTTATCATGTAGTACCAATGATTCGGACCACGGTTTTAGAGCATCATGTTGTCCAATTAAATGTATGGCTTGATTTTGACTATATTCCTCAGCACATTCTGGTAAACCTGCAAGCTTTCTCATATCCAATAGTGGAATGGCAGCACCAGCACAGGCATAAATAGACGTTTTAAAAGGAATATTAGAATTTATATTGAACTGGGTTTCCCTACCCATGTAGCTTTGAACTGCATCCAATAATGCAGGATCATTCGGTAAATTATTTACCAAGCTAGCAATGTATCCTCCTTGACTAAACCCATAAATTGCATCAAAAGGTCCATGTATTTCAATAGCCAACAAAACACTTTCTATCGCACAACAAATACTCTGCAATAATGCTCGATGATCTAAATTTTCCCAATCAGATTTAGGCGGTAGCCATGAATACCAAGGTCCTTCAACCAATCCTATCAATTCAGATAAACGAATGTCTGGAGACTTAACTTGGATGGTGCCATTAAGATAAGTGATATCATAATCTTGGTCATTAAGTTCTAAATTCTGAAGTTGTAATTTGGTAATTATTTTATTACTACCATTTCCATGAAGGGCTAAGATTTTTCGCTGCATTTTCGGT
>JAVXBC010000188.1:0-4355 GCA_036660195.1 Acinetobacter sp. | reverse complement strand
AACACTTTTAACTGAATGCAAGCATCAACAAATTTACTCATCTAAGTACCTAATTCTATTCCGCTGATTTATCTTAAATTAAAACCAGCCTTTCCGCCCATTTAAAATAGCATCTGCACAACGTAGTGTTTCTTGGCTTAAACCCCACAAACGATAATCACCTGTTGCAGAGGTAATATTAAAATTATGTGTATAAGCAAAACTCAGTTCACGATCTGGATCACACCATGCACCAGAACCATTAAAACCAACATGACCAAAACCATGTGGCGCACGTTTGCCCATCGTCAAAATACGGTGATAACCTAAACGCCAATGCATTGGAATTGGCATTACTCGATCACGTGCTTTAGATTGTACGGTGCTTAACTGCTTAAACACTTCTGGACGAATCAATTGTTGACCATTCCACTGCCCTTGATTGGCAAGCATCGCATATACTTTGGCAAGACTATCAGCAGTAAACACGCCATTAGCGGCAGGAATCACAGCTTGTAAACCAGCATCACTATAAAAACTAAAATTACGCATGCCTTTTGGAATCATGGCATCTTGGAAATCTTGTGGACTTTGTCCTGAGAGTTCTAAGAATTTTTCTGACAATGAGGCTGCACGTGGTTGATCTGTTTTTTTAACTTGTGGCTTAGATGTAGATGGCTTTTTAGGTTTTTCAAGTAACCGTGCTACTCGCTGCAATTCAGAAGTTGGTGTACCAAAATATGCACCATCCAACTCAAGTGGTTGCACAAGATAACGTTGCATTAAATTATTTAATGATTGTTTGGTCGCCTTTTCCAACACGCCACCAATAATCCAACCATAGGTCAAAGGTTGATATGCAAAGCCCTGTCCTGCACTAAAACGAGGTGTAGCTTGCTCGATGACTTTGAGCATATGCGGCCAATCCAACATTTCTGTTGCGGTATCAATGGTATTACGAATATCGAATAAACCACTTTGATGCGATAACACATGGCGTAAGGTGATTTTTTCTTTGCCATTTTGAGCAAATGCAGGCCAATAATGCGCGATTGGTGTATCGTAATCGAGAAAACCTTCGCTGACCAAAATATGCGTGAGCGTCGCTAAGATGCCTTTGCCTGTCGAATAGCACATTGAAAGTGTATTGGCTTGCCAATCTTCTTGTTGAGATTTTTTGCCCGTGAAAATATCGACAACTTTCTGACCTTTAAAATACACCACCAACGCCGCGCCACCTTGATGGCTTCGTGCATCTTGTAAACGACTAAACTGGGTCGCTAAATCAATAAATCGGTTATCAACATGACCCTGATAGTTATGCGTATTGGCAAGTAAAATATCTTTTAGCATCTTCACATCCCTAGCTATTCTTTCTACAAAAAAAATCCCTCTTTCGATTCAAAGAGGGATTCTTTTTACTACGTTTGACTGATCTTATAGTGCTTTCACAGTACCCGCAACATGCGGTTTATGTGATTTGGTGTTACGGACTAGAAACTCAGTTTGTTTATTCTGTGCCGTTAAAAATTCAACTTTTGAAGGCAAGAAAATTGGCAATTTGAACCAAACATCTGCTTCATAAGCCGCTGGAAGTTCAAGACCTGCCAACGCTTTTGCTTTGCTCCACATACCATGTGCAATGGCTTGCTTAAAACCAAATGCTTTTGCTGTTAAAGCATGGATGTGAATCAAGTTGAAATCACCTGAAATCAGCGCATAACGACGCCCTGTATTTTCAGAAATATTCCATTCAGCTTGAACTTGATACGCTGGCTCTTGAGCATCTTTGCTTTTTTCAGCAGCTTTTTGCTCAGTTTTTTGACGTGACAAATAGGTGGTTGAACCTTCCATCACAATTTCATTCCCCACTTTTGCAGTGGTAATGAAATCGAACTGTAGACCTTTATCATGTGGCTTTAAATCACCAAATTTACAAGATAAAGTAATTTGTTCATTAGTTCCGATTTTGCGCGCTTGCTTAATTTGATTGCGAATGTGCACCAAACCTAGCATTGGAAATGGGAACGCTTCGTTAGTCATCATGCTCATTTGTAAGCTTTGTGACAAAACTGCCAAATAAATTGCTGGCACAAAACCATCATTTTTAAAGCCACAAATTTCGTTATAACTTGCTAAATGTTTGCTATCAATGCTCAGACTATCAACCACGTATTCAACTTGCGGTAATACTTTTGCGCCTTTTGGCTTCTTAAAAATTAAACCTTG
Source organism: Acinetobacter sp. (assembly GCA_036660195.1). GTDB lineage: Bacteria > Pseudomonadota > Gammaproteobacteria > Pseudomonadales > Moraxellaceae > Acinetobacter. The sequence continues at coordinate 2,147 of JAVXBC010000188.1, read as the reverse complement.
AATGACTTTTGGATAAGCGACGTAAGCTTTTGGTAATTGACTAAAATGACGTGTATTCATATTCAACCTTTTATTTTTTAGGAATCCTCCCCAACCCTCCTTTTCTAAAGGAGGGAGTTTCCGCAAATTATATGTAGGTTTTAATTTTTAGAAATTCCCCTCTTCTAAAAGAGGGGTTAGGGGAGATTTTATTGATTTAGGGTTTAAGCACCTAACAAGCTTTGACCACATACACGTACAACGTTACCCGTTACACCTGTAGAACCTGTAGATGCATACCAAGCAATCGCTTCAGCAACGTCAACTGGTAAACCACCTTGGTTCATTGAGTTCATACGACGACCCGCTTCACGAATTGCGAAAGGAATCGCAGCAGTCATTTGAGTTTCGATGAAACCTGGCGCAACCGCATTGATGGTAATACCATTTTTCAAAGTTGGTGCAGTAAATTTAACTAGACCAATAACACCTGCTTTAGAAACAGCATAGTTAGTTTGACCTAAGTTACCTGCAATACCACTAATTGATGATACGCAAACAATACGACCATTTGCATTTAAACCATCATTAGAAAGTAAGTAATCGTTAACTCGTTCATTTGCAGACAAGTTAATGTTGATGACTAAGTCCCACAGCTCTGGCTTCATATTTGCCAAAGTTTTGTCACGGGTAATCCCTGCGTTATGTACAATAATGTCCAAACCGCCTTTGTTTGCAGCAGCAGCTTTGATCTTCTCGCCAGCATCCGCAGCAGTAATATCCAATGCCAATACTGAACCACCAATTTCACCAGCAACACGCTCAAGATCAGCTTGTTGTTGTGGAACGTCTAAACAAATTACATGCGCGCCGTCACGTGCAAGAATATGTGCGATCGACTCACCAATACCACGGCTTGCACCAGTTACAACAGCTGTTTTACCAGCAAGTGGTTTTGCCCAATCTAAATCAGCAGTTGCTGCTTTAGAAATACGAATCACTTGACCTGAAACATACGCAGAACGTGGTGAAATCAAGAAACGTAAAGTTGATTCAATATTCGCTTCTGCGCCCTTATCAACATAAACCACTTGTGCAGTAATGCCTTTTTTGAATTCTTTACCCACAGACTTGATAAAACCTTCAAGCGCACGTTGTGCAATGGCTTGTTTTACAGTTTTAGCTGTTTCAGGGCTTGTACCAATCACAATGACGCGACCAGATGCAGCAATTTGACGTGCAATTGGATTAAAGAAGTTATACAACTCTTTTAATTGTGCAGAGTCTTGAATGCCAGACGCATCAAATACCACTGCTTTGAATTTAGATTCTTTATCATCTGCATTAAGAGGACGAAGATTTAAACCAACTTTTGCAGCAGCTTGTTGCAATTCAACATTATTACCCACATAGCTATCTGCATGAATATTGCTAAGAACCTGAGCAATCGCACCTGAAATAGTGCTGGCAGGCGCTGCGCCAAGCAATACTGCACCATTCACAACTGGTTGAGCTGCTTCAAAACGCTCTAGTTCGGTTGGTGAAGGTAAACCTAAATTTTTTACAACAAATTTACCAATTGGAGATTGAGTAAATGCTTGGTATTGATCAGTCATGGTTATTATCTCTCATACAAATGAATTTTTTACACACCTACAGATTATGCTAGTAAAATAACATAAAATGAATGTCTGATTGACTCATCATAAATCATACTTGACTTCATGCATGGATGTCTTGACCTGAATGCAGTCTGCAATGTCATTCTAGTCAATACAGCACTTTTTTAAATATGCTATGGTTATAGCAAGAATATCGCAATTATGCTTGGAAAACCCTTATGAGCAAAACAACTCAAGAAAGTCCAGCAGTTGAAAAACCTGCACAAGAGACTGTGTCAAATACATCAAAAGCGACTTCTACTCCACGTAAAAGTACAAGCACAGCTCCTAAAGCAGCAACAACGGCGACCAAAACGACTCGCCCTCGTACGACTGCTGCTAGTACAAAAAGCGCTGCTTCCACAACACCTTCTACTTCTACGACAAAAGTAGCACCCGCAAAAACAACCAAACCTTCTGTTCAACAGGATAAAACCATGAGCCAAAACACCGTTCGCCGTGTTGCCATTATCGGCGGTAACCGTATTCCTTTCGCTCGCTCTAACG
>JAVXBC010000187.1:0-4426 GCA_036660195.1 Acinetobacter sp. | reverse complement strand
CCACGACCTGGTCCCATCCATTTGCAACGTCCATAAAGACTGCGATATTGGACAAAATCAGGTGCTCCAGCTGGTAATGGTAAATTACCGATTTCAAAAGCTTCCTCTAACCAAGCTGAAAACAAAGGTTGGCAAAAACCTGTTGAAAAGAAAGAACGGCGGCGATTGAACGTTTTCCATGCTTCAAGCATTGCAGCTCGATAAGATGAATAATTCACCTCAGACCAGTTTTGACTAATCTGCTGTGCAGACATTCCCGTACCTGCTGCCACATTGCGTAAAACAGCAGATTCAAAACTTGCAAAATTTGAATTTGGACGTTGGGCCGAAACAGTATTGATTGACTCACCAGGTGCCAGAATTGGCATCCGCACCCCACCAAGCTTCGTGCGACTAGATGCATGGTAATCAGCTCTGAAATCTTGATAAGCCATTAGACCGCCAGCAACATCGTTACCAAAACCGCCCATTGCTTCTTCAACTAGACCTTGATCAAAAGGACTTGTGATATACGCACCAAAGATTGCATTAACGATTGCTGCATCTAACTCAGTGCCATCGTACTTGATCAACATTTTTAATCGTTCAAGAACAGGGGTTAGAATGCCATTACCTCCGCGATGTTGTGATGCTCTGTCATGATCAAAGTCATGTACGATAATCGGTCTACCCCAATCGGTTTCTTTGTCTATCCGATCCCATTCCACTGACTTATCAGCATTAAACCAATCACCTTGATGTGCTTTTCTAATGTGGTAAGCAATAGGTGCTCCATCATCATTAATCTCAACACCACCACGTAAATAGCGTTGATCAAATTGATAACTGGGATTACTCAAACGATCAGGGTCAATAATTTGGATCGTAGTTGCAAAATAAGCCTTTCCATATCCAACCTTTTCAGGGCACCACTTCAAATAAGCAAGTGAATCCCCATCAATGATTTTATGGCGAAATGCAAGGTAGATCATTTGTGAAACAGTCAAACAACGTTCCACATCACAATAACGGTTTACATCGTTTGCCCATAATCGCCAATATGCATCTACAGCACGACCGAACTCTTCAGCCCACTCATGATCAAAACCTTTGACACCCGTGACTTGTTGCAGACCATAATAGTCAGGTTTACTTAACGGTCTGAACTCTGGACCTATTACATTATCTAAAGTTCGTGTTACTGCGGCATTTGCCCAACCATCATTTCTTACAAGATCACGCGCACGTGACACAATACGGTCACGGTACATGTTTAATTCACCATCTGGTGAACCTAAACTTGGTTGCCATCCCGCAGTATGTTCACTGGCAAAACCAGCAGCATCATACGGCGTACTAAAGTATCCCTCATTGCCTGCCAAAGCTTTTGTCTTTTGCACAATAGGATTGCCATGCACATCTAAAATACGCACAGTAGATGAATCATTTTTAGTCGCCATCTTTACCGCCTTGTAAATCTAAACCGCAATGGTCGTCTCCGCTGACAAGGCATACCAAGCTGCCTTTTCAACATTTCAATAAATTGCTCTAACATTTGTTGATCAATTTTTTCGTACTTGACTGTGCGAGATCCATCACCCTGAGCATAAGAAAGTTCGACTGCTCTTCCGCCAGTCATCAACTCAATGTAAGCTTTCTGGGCTGCAACAAGCGCAGCCTGTAATTGAACTTGAGTCATACCCGCTAAAGGTGAAGTGCTTGAGTCATACATAAAAGTTATCCAATAAAAAGCCCCACTAATGCGGGGCTATTTGTTCATTGCTGCCATTCGTTCAGCTAATGACTGGCGTTTAGGTTTTTCAGTCTTAGTGGTTACACTAACACCTTGTGATTGTTGTAGATGATCATTACTACTTTCTATAACCATATCTTCGGAATGTTGTAGTGGTGGCATCGGTTCAAAATCCTGATTTTCCATTCTTTCACACCGTTGATTCAATTTAAGTCCAAAATGTTCTAAACCTTTTAAGGCAGCATAGGCATATACACGACAGTCCAAAGCTTCGTTTGCACGCCCTGCGGGCAATTCCCAAATCCTATAAAGCTGCCCACTGACCTCTTTACGAGAAGACTTCTCAGAAATAAGTTGTTGGAAATACCCCAACTCACGATCCACAGGAAAATGCATGTAACCAGGCCCTGAACTCTCAAGATGCAACCGACTACGAATAACATCTTTGGCTGTATTGACACCTAATATAATTGGCTTAAACGTTTTCTTGGTGCGACTAGTTGGTTTCTTAGTTGGCCATATCGGTGAACGTTTTCCTCCTCGAGCAGATTCACCTTTAATTGCCCAAACACGGCGACCAATTCTAGCTTTACTAAAGTCATAAACCTTTTGGGTGTGACCTTCCTGACCACCTGAGTCCAGACATGCAGCGGCAATCTCAAAAGGGCGACCATCATCACGTCTGAATTTTTTGGTTAAATATCGGTCTATTTTTTCCCAAAACTCAGGATCATCAATATCACCGTGAATCGTTTCGTAGGCAATTGACCATGATTCCTCATAGCGTCCCCATCCGACCACTTCAATTTCACAGCGGTCATATTGAAAGTCGATACCTGCCGTTAAAACACCAACACCATCTGGCACTTCATCTGCCCAAACTTCGCAACGCTCTAAAAGCTTGTTCTCAGCAAGTGCATGGTCTCCTTTATCCTCGTATGGCTCACCTAAAACCAAGTTGTAGAAAGTTTGGCGCTGTAATGGATCTTTATGAACATTGAGCCATTCCTCAACTAATCTAGACCAACCTGCATTGGGTAACAGTGAATAACCCGACCAAATATGAAAACCTGCATATCCACGAAATGGTGCTGTAGCAACCCACTCCCCGTGCCGTATCATCCATTCTTTGTGATGTTCCTCAATTACACAGCCATTGATACAAGCGTAATAAGCTGAATCATCGATATATTCACCAAGTTCATTACGCTTCCACTTAATACCATGTGGTGTATCTGGTCCACCCCATTCTAAAACTTGGGTAGTTTGGCAATGCGGACATGGCACAAAGAAGCGACGCATATCACTTTTAAGCCAAGATTTTTCAATTCGGCTAACGCCTTTTACTGTTGGTGTAGATCCAAGAACAATAACGCGGTTCCAAAATGTTTCAGTACGCTTAATACCTAGTGCAATCTGATCACCCTCTGCACCTGCACCACCAGTTGGATAACCATCGATCTCATCGAACATCACCACACGTACTGTCACACGGCGAAAACCACCTGGCGAATCTGCACCAATCAACTTAACGCTAGACCCATTCTTGAATGTCTTTTTCAGGATAGTCTGGCTAGATACCTTACTTTTAGGATCATTTGAGATTTCAGCAAGTACAGGTACATCACGCAACATTGGTGCAATTACACCTTTAGAGTGATCTTCAGCATCGGAATTACGTGGTTGAACAATTAAAATAGGTGAAGGTTCATGATGAGTGAAATAGCCAAATGCATTATTTAAAATCTGTGTATAACCAACACGCGCAGATTTCATTACAGTAACAGTCTTATTTTTTGGATCTGTTAAAGCATCCATGATTCCATCTTGATATGGGTATGAACGAAAACGACCTGTACTTGCTGAATATTCAGCAGACAACACCATATTCTTTTCTGACCATTGACTGACTGTTAATACAGGTGGCGGTCTTAAAGCATCCGCCAAGCTATCACGAATAATGAACTCCATAGGCATCTAAAAACTCATTAAGCGCATTGGTAATCTCAGCCCTTAATAAGCCCTCCACTTCGGCAGGTGAACTTAGAGCTGCCAGCCTTACTGCTAATTCCGTTGGTAAAGCTAAAAGTTTTTTCTTCAATTGAGATCCAACTTCTGCATCATGTTTTGCAACGTCCTCAGCTAACAGCAGCTTGCCCTCACGAATATCAGTATCAAATTGGGCAGCCTTAGCTTTTTGCTCTTGCTCTTTTAGCTTTTCAATTTGAAGCAGTCGATCGATTTCAAATCGACTAAGGTTGTTATAGTCATCATTAGAATCCATGCGGTCGACATGAACATATTCACCAGAATTGTTACCCTCACTGTTACCCTGAGAAGTGTTACCCAAAAACTCAAAATCTGTTACCACATCAAAAGAGGTAACACTTTCTTGGTTGGTATCTTTTTTTTTTCGAGTGGTGAATCTTCTTGGTATTTACCACTTCTATTTTGCTTTAACAGTTCGTTGCTTTTCTCTACATCCACCGTGCCATCATCGTTTAAGACAACTAGACCTTTAGTTTTCCAAGTCGTAACCGTCTTTCGTGATACGCCATGTTCGCGCGCAAATTCTGACTGTTTCATGTTACCTGTTACCCTGTTACCCAACTTGAAAAATTTGATAGCTAGTCGAAAACCACGATGCGCAATCCCCCGTGTTTTTAACCCCCTTGGGAAGTACCTTTTGTGTTT
>JAVXBC010000186.1:0-4462 GCA_036660195.1 Acinetobacter sp. | reverse complement strand
ATCAACAGTCACTAATTTTGATGTACCTGGTTCTGGCATCGTCACACCGAGTAAATCGGTCGCCATTGTCATTGCCAATTTATTATGTGTAATGTAAATGAATTGCACTTGTTCAGAAAGCTCTTTTACCAAATTACAATACCGTTGTACGTTTGCATCATCAAGTGGTGCATCGACTTCATCCAAAACGCAAAACGGCGCGGGGTTCAATCTAAAGATTGCAAATACTAAAGCCAATGCGGTTAATGCTTTTTCACCACCTGACAATAAAGCCAAGGAACTATTGCGTTTGCCGGGTGGGCGCGCCATTAACTTGACACCTGACTGCCAATCATCCTCTAAACTTAAAGTCGCTTCGCCACCATTAAATACTTTAGGAAACAACACTTGTAGCTCTTGATTGACCCGATCAAAAGTCGTCATAAACAATTTACGGGTTTCTTGGTCAATGCTTTTCATCGCATCTTTGAGTTGATCCACCGTATTTTGCAAGTCTTGCATTTGATGCGTTAACTCATCAAAACGCTGCGATACTTCCTCATGTTCTTGTGATGCCGCTAAATTTACTGCACCGATTTTTTCAAATTGCTGCTGTGCACGTTCCAGTGTTTGTTGATGTGCTTTAATTTCAATCGTGAGATCAGCCAACGGCTCAGCATTCAGTTCTTTTAACTGCTCAAGATAATGTTCCCGATCTGATTTTGCCGCCTGCCAAGCTAATCGTTTTTGTTCTAATTCGTCACGGACTTGTTCATCTTTCTGTTGGGATTGATGACGCTGTTCCGTAAGCTGCTGCTGTTTTTCTTGAACTTGGTTCAATTTAAGTTGCCATTCATTCCAATTCTTTTGCAGCGTTTCAGTGTGCTGCAATTGCTCTTGAAATTGCGATTCTAAATTGGGTAGTTCAAGCTGAATCGGATCAACAACTTTCTTCGCCTGTTCAATCTGTTCGATGACTTGGCGATACTGCGTTTTTAAGAACGAAATATCTTTCTCTAATAATTCAATTTGCTGTTGAGCTTGTGAAGTCTGACGGCGCAACAATTCACGTTTTTGCTGCTGTTGAATGAGCTGTTGCTGTTGATCATCCAGTTGCTCATTCAAATTTTCAACTTGGAACTGCACGCTTTTATAGTTTGGTAAGACTGCATCCAATTTAATTGCTAAGGCATGTAGATCAATTTCTAGATCATCGCGCTGCATGGCATCTTCTTCTAGCTGCACATCCAACTGTTTCAGTTGATCTTTCAATTGCTGCTGTTGAATGACAAAAGCCTGTGCAGTACTTTGTAATTTGGCAACTTGTACTTCGAGTTGTTGAAGCTGTTTTTGTTTTTGTTTTAGCTCATGTTGTTGCTGTTGCAAACTTTGCTGCTGTTTTTGCACATCTTGCTGTTGTGTTGAAAGTTGATGTTCCCAATCCAGCAAATGCGGTTGTTTCTCTGCCAGTTGTTGTTCAATTTCCTCTAAACGGACTTGATGACTAAGCAGTCCCTGCGCACTTTGACTGTCTTCATCATAAAGTAGACCAATGACCCAATCTGCACCGACATGATAACCATCTAACGTTAGAATTGACTGTTCAGGATTTAGATCAGGTTGATGTTCCAAAGCAGCGGCTAAAGTATCAGCCACAGCAACATTTGCCCACAGCGAAGATTGCGGGAATTCGATCCAATCGGATAGATATTTTAAATCTCCCCTAACCCCTCTTTGAAAAAGAGGGGAAATATCAACATCATTTGTTAAATTCGTGGAAGTCTCTCTCCTTTCAGGAGGGATGAGGAACGATTGTAGTTCCGCAAGAGGGAGGTCATTTGAAAATGGCTTTAACTGCCGTGCAACGCCTTCTTGAAAGGATTGCTCAGGATCGATGAGTTCGGCTTGCAACCATTTCGCGAGGAACTTTTCAATCACAGTGGCTTGTGCTTTCCCTTCCGCAGTTAAACGCAAATTTTGCATCAATCGAACTGAATTTTGACTAGTTTTTGGACTTTGCTTTGCCACTAATTGAGTCAAATTCTTTTGCTCAGCCAGTAAAACTTGAATCTCAGTTTTCAAGCTCTGTACATCAGTCTTTTGCAACTGTTGTTGATCTTGCTGGATGTGTAAGTTTTGCTGTAGCTGTTCAATTGCAATTTCTAATACAACTATCTCTTGTTGAAGATGTTGCTGCAATTGTTCTAATTGAGCTTGTTCATCATCCTGTACTTGAGCATGGATTTGACCGCTTTGACTTTGCAGCGTTTGCTTCTGCTGCTCTATTCGTTGCACATTTTTAGTCAGCTGTTCAATTTGCATCGACATTTGCAATTTTTGTTGCTGCTGTTTATCTACTTGAACTTTGAGTTGCTCATACTGTTGTTGTGCTTGCTTTTGCTGTGCCTGAACATCACTTAAATTTTGCTCGGCAGATTGAGTATTCTGTTCTAAATCAATTAAAACCTGATTTTGCTCATCAAACTCAGTGGATAAAGTCTCCACTTGTAATTCGGACAATTGCAAACGTTCTTTGGTCTGAACTTTTTGATGTTCAAGTTGAATGAGGCTGTTACTATTTTGCTGAAATAATGCCTGCTTTTGCTCCAGCGTCATTTTGAGTTCAGCAAGTTTCTTTTCTGCCTGTTGCCATTCAAGTTGCAATGGTGAAGATTGTTGAATTAAACGTTGGAATAATGAACTGGTCGCTTCTAAATCGTGCTCAATACTCTGTGATTCTGAACGAACCAACTTAAAACTTTCGCCCAGTGCCGTCATTTCAACGGTATATTCTTGCTGTAATTTCTGGCTTTGATTGGTTTGAAAAGAAAGAATTTCGATTTTAACCGTACGAATCTGCGCTTCTAGGTTTTTATATTGAATTGCAGCTTCGGACTGACGCTTTAAAGTTCTAAGCTGAGATTTCAATTCAACGGCAATATCGTCTAAGCGTGCTAAATTTTGCTCGGTATGTTCTAGGTGTTGCAAGGTTTCACGACGACGTGCTTGATAACGCGATACCCCAGCAGCTTCTTCAATAAAGACACGCATTTCTTCTGGCTTGGCATCGACCAAACGGTTGATCATACCCTGCTCTATCACCGCATAAGAACGTGGGCCTAAACCAGTACCCAAGAAAATATCGGTAATATCACGGCGGCGGCAACGTGTGCCATTTAGAAAATATTCAGACTTGCCTTCACGAGTGACTTGGCGACGAACCGCCAATTCATTATAAGCATTGTATGCACCACCTAATTTGCCATAGGTATTATCAAAGCGTAGCTCGACACTGGCAACGCCAACAGGTTTCCGCTTGGTCGTTCCTGTGAAGATGACGTCCTGCATACTTCCGCCACGTAACTGACGTGCGCTCGACTCGCCCATGACCCAGCGAATCGCATCTATGACATTGGACTTACCACAACCATTTGGCCCCACCACAGCGGTGCGGTTGGCTTTAAAATGCAAAGTGGTACTATCGGCAAAAGATTTAAAGCCTGAAAGTTTTAAGCTACTTAAACGCATACTGCCGTATCTTCACCCCAAATCAGCGGCGTGAGCGTCTTGCCCAAGCCAATTCAATCTGTTTCATTCGTGTTAAAGATTCCAACACAAGGTTACGCAAGTGTCGACAAAAATCTTCCATAAATAGGGCTGCTTGTGAGGATTTTCGAATCAAGATTGCATCGACCACCAGTTTAAACAAGGTTAAGGATTCTTGCAGTTCACGGCGTGAAGTATTTAAAGTTAAAAAATAGCTGCGACGTAGCGAAGGCAACATCTCTTTATAAAATTTCATTAAATACGGATTTGCGACCATTTCATTCTGTTCGACCAAATAATTAAAAATGGCATCGTAAAATTTTTCAATATCACCCACCCGAACAAACTCGAGCAATTGGTTCAACAACGCCTGTATTTGCTCAGCTTCATTGGCACGCCAAGTTTCGCTGATACGTTGCACAATATGCCCCAATACCATCGCATTTGTATCAAATAGGGCTTTGACTTGCTGCGCCGACATTTCAGACACAATAGCGCCACGACGCGGGAAAATTTCTATTAGATAAGTACGTTCAAGGAGTAATAAAGCTTCACGCACCGAGCCACGACTCACGTCCAATTCTTTGGCGATACGTAATTCTTGGATGCGTTCTCCCTCGACCAATTCACCACTGATGATTTGTTCGCTAATGTATTTTGCAATCTGTTCAGAAAGGCTATCCGCTTCTTCGAGATTCATGAGCTCCTCGCTATGTTTTTTTACGCACGTTCCAATGCGATTAACGCTTTTTGTTTTAACTGATCTTCGCGTATAAATTCTACATCATTGTCTGACAATTTTAATGCTTTTTCATCCATTTCAGCGGAAAACAAATACCTTTTTCTAGGAAAAATGTAGCATGAAAAAATTAAATATTTAAAATCAAATGATTAAACTAAAACACATTTCATCCAACTGTCTGAAAAATAATTTTTG
>JAVXBC010000185.1:0-4681 GCA_036660195.1 Acinetobacter sp. | reverse complement strand
GGGTCATGGTGATGCCTTTTTAAAGTGTGTACGACGTACAGTTCTATTCATTGGGATACAATGAAAATAGATGAAATAAAAAAAGTGCTTTATTAAAGCATAAAATCAGCCAAAGATTAAGACTAAACAATGTTAAAGACTGTTAACATGAAAATCACGATATCAAATTAAACAATTGTTTTTTAATATTTTTTAGTGGTTTTGTCTTTGGTATGTAGTTTTTTTATGTGTGTTATTTTTATATAAAATTATAATAAAAAACAATTATTTATGACTTTATTGCTTTTGGAGGTCATTATAGTTGATGTGGAACCTACCCATCAAGAATTTACATAAACCTGCTTTAATTTCGGCCTGCGCTGCTCAAAGATAAAGTGTTCTTCCATCTAAAAGTTGGCATTGATGAGTCAAAATTTACGACCTTTATCTATGATTTATAATCAAAAATCAGGATTTCATGCCAACCAACAAGATGAGCAATATGAAGGGTTGATGACGCTTTGGACACAATCTGGCTTTGAAATTCAAGTATTTGAATTAAGTCCAAACTCAAACTTTGATGAAATGATGAGCGAGGTCTTATCTCGACATCAAAATGCTCACGAGCGAGGCGTGGTCGTGGCTGCAGGTGGCGATGGTACACTAAATGCCGTAGCAAAAAAATTAATGCACACTGATATTCCACTTGGGATTATTCCATTAGGCACATTTAACTATGTTGCTCGCGCGTTAAATATCCCACTCGATATTGTGCAAGCTGCAGAAGTGATTGCGACAGGGCTGAAACAAGATATCCATGTGGCAAAAATCAATGATCAAATTTATCTCAATAATGCTAGTTTGGGGCTATACCCATTATTTATTAAAAAACGTGAATTATATAACCAGCGATTCGGTCGCTTTCCGTTACATGCGTATACGTCGGCGTTGGATGTATTGTTACGTGAACGTAAGTCCTTAAAGTTATCGGTCACCATTGACGGTCAAAAATATCCAGTGGCGACACCTTTAATTTTCTTTGGAAATAATCAATTGCAACTCAGTGATATGAAATTAACCATTGCCGAATGTGCAGCCAATGGAAAATTGGCAGGAGTGGTCATTACCAAAAGCGACCGACTTAGTTTATTCAAAATGCTTTGGCAATGGATCCAAGGCAAAATTGAACAAGCCTCAGATGTGCATGTGTTCTGTGCAGAAGAAATTCGTGTGAACTGTAAAAAAGTAAGTTTAACGGTCGCCCTTGATGGCGAGCTAGTATCAATGAAAACACCGTTAAATTTTTCCGTGCAAAAATCAGCTTTAACGGTGATGGTGCCAAATGTTATTGCATCTGTCTGATTTGCATTTTGGGACGGAACGAGAAGTTTGTATTCGGGCCATACAACGCTTTTGTCAGCAACTTCGACCTGAAGCAATTGTGGTTAGTGGTGATTTAACGCAACGTGCTCGTTTGAAGCAGTTTTTAGCCTGTCGTCAATTTTTAGATCAACTATCAATTCCTTATTTAGTCGTGCCAGGAAATCACGATATTCCACTATTTCATGTTTGGAATCGTTTTTTCTCTGCCTTTGAACGTTATCAAACTGTTTTTGGGCGTTTAGAGCAGACCTTAGAAACGGAACATTTTTATGTTGTTGGACTGAATAGTATTCGGCGGCGTTACCATACACGAGGGCATATTTCGCTAGAGCAAATTCATAAGACTTATTCGCAGTTGAAAAATGCACCGTCTCATAAAATTAAACTGGTGGTATTTCATCAGCCTTTTTATATTTCGTCAGATATTCAAGAGGGCAAAGACTGCCCCGTCCTCGGAAAAATGGCATTGGAAAAATGGGGTGAAACAGGTTTATTCGGTTTGTTACATGGACATTTGCATCAAACTCAGTTGTATAACTTAACGGAAATTTATCAATTAAAACTCAATCATCCCATTTATGACATTCACGCAGGCACTGCAATTTCCAGTCGATTGCATCATGATTCACGCAATAGTTTTAATGTAATTTTGGATGATGGTGTAATTGAGCATTATTGGTTTAATGAGCAATGTAAACAGTTCGTGAAATCATCCAGTTAATTGTTCTGATAGATCGTCTCTATATGAAGAAAAAAACATCGAAACTGTGAATATTTTTTCATTTCCCCCTTGAAGCGTTTTTTTTCATCCCCACAAAAGTGTCATCGAAAATATTTTGTTTATTGTGGTTTAAACAGTAAGACAAATTCATTAAAAAGACCAAATTTGGTGGAGTTAATTATGAGCAATATTCGTCCCTTACATGACCGTGTAGTCGTTCGTCGCGTAGAAGAAGAAACTAAAACTGCGGGTGGTATTTTACTTCCAGGTTCTGCTGCAGAAAAGCCATCTCAAGGCGAAGTGATTGCGGTGGGTAATGGTCAAATTACTGACAACGGCGTTCGTGCTTTAGATGTGAAAGTCGGTGATAAAGTTTTGTTCGGTACCTATGCAGGCACAACCGTAAAAGTAAACGGTGAAGAACTCCTGATCATGAAAGAATCAGACATTCTTGCTGTACTTGAAGGTTAATTGACACTTCACTTATAAATTTTCAAATTCAGTATTTCAAAAGATTCGGAGTTTAATATGTCAGCTAAAGACGTAAAATTTGGTGATTCAGCGCGCTCAAAAATGATTGCAGGCGTAAACGTACTTGCAGATGCGGTAAAAGTGACTTTAGGCCCGAAAGGTCGTAACGTTGTCATTGACCGTTCTTTCGGTGCACCGCACATCACGAAAGATGGTGTGACTGTTGCGAAAGAAATTTCTCTTAAAGATAAATTTGAGAACATGGGCGCGCAATTGGTTCGTGAAGTATCTTCTAAAACTAACGACATCGCTGGTGACGGTACTACAACTGCAACTGTATTGGCTCAAGCAATTTTGAATGAAGGGATCAAGTCGGTAACTGCGGGTATGAACCCAATGGACTTGAAGCGTGGTATCGACCTTGCTGTTAAAGCATTGGTAGCTGAAATTAAAGCAACGGCAAAACCTGCGTCTGATACTAAAGCGATTGAACAAGTGGGTTCGATCTCTGCAAACTCTGACGAAACGGTTGGTAAACTCATTGCACAAGCAATGGAACGCGTGGGTAAAGAAGGCGTAATTACCGTTGAAGAAGGTTCAGGCTTCGAAGATGCGTTAGACGTTGTTGAAGGTATGCAATTTGACCGTGGTTATATCAGCCCGTACTTTGCAAACAAACAAGATACTTTAACCGCTGAACTTGAAAATCCGTTCATTCTGTTGGTTGATAAAAAAATCAGCAATATCCGTGAATTAATTACGGTGCTTGAAGCAGTTGCTAAAACAGGTAAACCACTTTTAATCATCTCTGAAGATGTTGAAGGTGAGGCATTGGCTACACTTGTAGTTAACAACATGCGCGGCATTATCAAAGTATGTGCAGTAAAAGCACCTGGCTTTGGTGATCGTCGTAAAGCAATGTTGCAAGACATCGCAATCTTGACTGGCGCAACCGTGATTTCTGAAGAAGTGGGCATGTCTTTAGAACAAGCGTCGCTTCAAGATTTAGGTACAGCACACAAGATTACGGTATCTAAAGAAAATACAGTCATTGTTGACGGTGCAGGTAATGCAGCGCAAATCTCTGAACGTGTGACTCAAATCCGTGCGCAAATCGAAGAATCAACGTCTGAATACGACAAAGAAAAACTTCAAGAACGCGTTGCTAAATTAGCAGGCGGTGTTGCGGTCATCAAAATTGGTGCGGCGACTGAAGTTGAAATGAAAGAGAAGAAAGACCGTGTTGACGATGCACTTCATGCAACGCGTGCTGCTGTTGAAGAAGGCGTGGTTGCAGGCGGTGGTGTTGCGTTGGTACGTGCGGCATCTGCGCTTGACGGTTTAAAAGGTGCAAATGATGACCAAAATGCTGGGATCAACATTTTACGCCGTGCGATTGAAGCACCTTTACGTCAAATCGTAGCGAATGCGGGTGATGAGCCTTCAGTTGTGATTAATGCTGTGAAAAATGGCGAAGGCAACTTCGGTTATAACGCTGCAACTTCAGTGTATGGCGATATGCTTGAAATGGGTATTCTTGACCCAGCGAAAGTAACGCGTTCTGCGCTTGAACATGCTGCTTCGGTTGCAGGTTTGATGTTGACGACTGAATGTATGATTACAGATATTCCAGAAGATAAACCAGCTGGTCCAGACATGGGCGGTATGGGTGGAATGGGCGGTATGATGTAAACCGTCAACTTTAAACATGACTGATTGATATTTATTTTAAAATATTTACTCATCAGAATGTTTACTCGCGGTATTACTTAGAAATAGTTGTACTGCAAAAGCAAAGGTCGCAAAATGCGGCCTTTGTTTTTTGGATAAAGTTGGTTGGTTCTGCGTTTATGAAAACTAAAACTTGAATAACCCGCACTTGAGTTGTGGTCAAGGGTATAAGTTGTAAAGAAAGTTAGGAAAAAAAGAATAGGTAAATATCTGAAATTAATAAATGAAAAAGCTTTCTTAAATCATCAGACAATGAATAAAAATAAGGAAATAAGAATTTAAATGCAGTTTTATTTCGATTTTCCTAGCTATTCGTCAATTAAAGGCGTATAAAGCAATGCATTGATGCGGGATGGAGCAGTCTGGTAGCTCGTCGGGCTCATAACCCGAAGGTCG
>JAVXBC010000184.1:0-4716 GCA_036660195.1 Acinetobacter sp. | reverse complement strand
CAAAAAACCATTCAGCAAGCCTATAACGAAATGAACTTTCATATCGTCACCAATGCTTTGACCAGCTTCTGTATCAATGACTTGGGTGGTTTCTATCTCGACATCATCAAAGATCGTCAATACACCACCAAAGCTGATTCACAAGCCCGTCATTCTGCCCAAACTGCGCTGTATCATATCGTGCAAGCCTTTGTTCGTTGGATGGCACCAATTCTGAGCTTTACCGCGCAAGAAGCATGGCCATTGATTCCTGAACAAACAGGCAAGTATGTGTTTACGGCTGAATGGTATGAGATTCCAACTGCATCCACCGCTAACTTGTTGTCAGAAGCCGATTGGCAAACTTTGATTAGCGTCAAATCAGCGGTGAATAAACAAATTGAAGCGGCGCGTAATGCCAAACTGATCGGCAGTAATTTATCGGCAAAAGTGGAACTTTGGGCGGATGATGCCTTACAAACCGTGCTGAATCAATTGGCGGATGAATTACGTTTTGTCCTGATCACCTCTCAAGTGATTGTGCATCCTTATGCGGAACAAGGCGAAAGCACTGAGCTTGCAGGTTTGCGTGTACAGATTTCAGCAGCAGATGGTGAAAAATGTGCGCGGTGTTGGCATGTTTTGCCTGATGTAAATACCCACGTTGGTCATACAGGTTTATGTGCGCGTTGTATCGTCAATGTCACAGGCAATGGCGAGGTGAGAAAATATGCCTAATTCAACGCAAACCTCTTCGATTAAAAACACGCTATTCCAGTTCTATCCGCATAATCTGCTGTGGCTGGCACTTTCGGTACTGGCGATTATCTTAGATCAATGGACGAAATGGATTGCCAGCTCGCATTTAAACTATGCCGAACCTGTACCTGTGTTGCCTTTTTTAAATTGGACACTGCTACATAATCATGGCGCAGCGTTTAGCTTTTTATCCGATGCAGGCGGTTGGCAGCGTTACCTATTTACAGGTTTAGCAGGCGTGGTATCGATTATTTTTATTTTTTGGCTACTGCGTATGCCGAAAAAGTTAATCATCTTGCCTTTAGCAATTGCCTTAATTTTAGGCGGGGCAATTGGCAATTTGATTGACCGTGTTAGCTTGGGCTATGTGGTCGATTTTATTCATGTTTATTATCAAAATAATCATTTCCCAGCCTTTAACCTTGCGGATAGCTCGATCACGCTTGGGACGATTTTATTGTTGATTGATACTTTCTTCCTTGAAAAAAACCGCAACCAAAATACGGAAAAATCACATGACTGAGATTATCCAACCGAATGAAGAAATTCGCATTCAAGCAGGTTCAAAAGTCGAATTGCATTTTTCTGTGTCGATTGAGAACGGCATCGAAATCGACAATACTCGTGGTCGTGATGAACCTGTCAACCTCGTAATCGGTGATGGTAATTTATTAGAAGGGTTCGAAAAGGCATTATTTGGTTTACGTGCAGGCGACCGTCGTACCGTGCATTTACCACCTGAAGATGCTTTTGGCCAGTGGAATCCTGAAAATATCCAAATCTTCGATACGGTTAAATTTGAACAACGTCCGATCATCGGACATATGATTGAATTTGAAGATAAAGCCAAAGCCAGCTTGTTCGGCGTGGTCAAATCGGTAAATGAAGACACCACCGAAATTGATTTTAATCATCCATTGGCAGGGAAAAATATCACCTTCGAGGTGGAAATTTTTAAGGTCACGCCTGTGGGTCAACAAGCCATTAAACTCATGTAATACAAAAGCACTCAATATGGGTGCTTTTTTTTAGCCACAAAATAAGTATAAGATCATTTAAAACCATTCATTTTGATCTGCAGAAAATTTACTCATCGATATAAGAAAGGAATTAAAAATGCTGATTTATATTATCGTGGGCAGCATTCGTGAAGGACGCGTTGCTATTAAAGTCGCAGATTGGCTGCAACATGCCATCAGCGAGTTATTCTGCAATGATTTGGAAACTGAAATCGTCGATCTTAAAGAATGGGACTTACCTTTATTTGCAGGTTCTCACCCACCCGCCTCAGGGATTTATGATCAACCGAAACAGCAGCAATGGGCAGATAAAATCGTTCAAGCACAGGCTTTTATCTTCATCAGCCCTGAATATAATCATGGCTACAGCCCTGCCTT
The DNA here is from genome assembly GCA_036660195.1 of Acinetobacter sp. GTDB lineage: Bacteria > Pseudomonadota > Gammaproteobacteria > Pseudomonadales > Moraxellaceae > Acinetobacter. Next base: position 2,581 of record JAVXBC010000184.1, on the reverse strand, counting down.
GAAAAATGCAATCGACTACTTGGGCAAAGAATGGCAAGGCAAACCTGCGGCTTATGTGGGGTACGGTGCGACCAATGGTTCGCGTTCGATGAGTCAAATTCGTCAAGTGACTGCCAGTTTAGGCATGATTGATCCGAATGCGATTATCGAAATTCGAGACATTTTTAAACGCAACAAAAATGAGAACTTTGAAGCCAATGAGTTTGAAGTTAAAGGATTAAAATCTATGATTGAAAAATTGCAAAAATACCATTTGAACTAAATGTACGCTTCGGCTTACAGCTATCGTCATGATTGACCAATAGGCGGACATTAGTTTTCATCCTACAATGCCAATCATACAGAGACAGGAAGTCTCATTAAAAAGAATAAAACGCACAGGACGTGGTCGTTAATAGGAAATAAACGACAAGAAACTGAATATCAAGAAGCCCCGTCAGGATGATGGGGCTTCTTTTTATCTATCATTTTTAGGTTTGATTAAAGACTTTTAAGATACGCAACCACTTCAGTATTTTCGGACATTTCTGCAAGCTGTAGAGCAGTATATTCGCCTTTATAAGACACGTTTGCGCCTTTACTCACCAGTAGCTTCACCACCGCTAAATGATCATTCTCAGCAGCAGCTTGTAATGCACTATAGCCCTCATCATCGGTTTGATTTGGGTCAGTTCCGTCTTCTAATAATTGTTCAACTTGCTCTACATCACCGAGTGATGCCCAATAAACAAGCTCAGGAAGATGCAGTTCGTCATCATCTTCTGGAAGTGGTGAGAAAGAGTTGAGTTTCATAAGGAATGACCAATTTTTTAGTGCTAACTATAATTAAAACTTAAATTTAGTAGTGTATCTATATTAAATTTGATGAAAATATAATTCCCGAGGTAAGGGCCCCTTAGCCTGCCCGAAGCGATGCGCAATTTTATCGTTCCCCTTGACCTAACTCTTAAGTTAGTGACAGGTACATATATAATAAAATAGGCAGAGATCTGTTGATTTTGTTAAAAATGATTTTTTGATATATATTTCAATCGATCAGCTTTGCTGAGGGAATCAAATTTCTCTGCGGCCTTCTTTGTTTCGCAAATAAATTCAATTGCGAGATCCCAGTAAGGCTCCGCCTTCTCTCGCGTATTGATGGCGGCATGCACATGCTTAGCGAAATAGCCTAGCATGTATGCATTTATTGATTCTGGGGCTCCGCCAGCCTTTTGAAGGAGTGCGAACTTTTCAAAATCTGAGAGCATCTCTCGAAATGCTTTCTCCATGTCCTCATTCGTTTCATTCCGCTGGAATGATCCATTCTCCATGGATGCCACATTCTTTCTCAGGTAACTATCCTCCGAAAAAAGATTGTTATGGTATTCAAAGTATCTTAGGCAGTTTTCTATCGATCGTTGTCTTATTTGACTTTGAACATTCAGTATAAAGGCTATAGATGCGCCCAGTACACTTGCGATGGTTGCGACATAAGACCAGTTCTCGAGTGTCATTAAGTTAAATCCATGTGTAAATTTTGATTGCTGCCATATTGTATTTGGCAGGCCTGATGAGTGGTGATGGCATGTTTTTTGGGAAACTAACTTCTCTTATTTGGCAGAAGTGACATATAAGCTGCCAAATCCTGCTGCATAAGATATTTTTTGTTGATTATAAATTCAATAAAAATAATTAATTTAGGGGCTGTAGTAGATAAGATTAAATTTCAGTCCAATTCAGTAGTGTTTAAGCTGTTGACTTGGGCTACCATAATTGAATCTAAACTCACATTCTTTAATAAACAACGGAAAGGCATTTCGGTCAATACCATTGTATTTTCTCAGTACTCTTTTTGCTTGATTCCAAAAATTTTCAATCCCATTAATATGATTCTGACCATCAGCAAAATGGCTTGAATGATTGATCCTATGGTGGCTAAATCCTGCAACATCTAAAGCGTTATAACTATGCCAGTGATCTGTATACACGATGCTATCTGGAGTAATTTTATTTGATATTACAGGCATTAAGGTACTTGATTTAGTATCAGGAACTATGACCGTATAAACCCTACCATCACGCTTGAGCAAACCAAATACAATCACCTTTCCTGCAGCACCTCGACCACGCTTTCCTTTGCGTGCTCCACCGAAATAGCTTTCATCTAATTCAATTTGCCCCTGAAATACTTCAATGGCATCTTGGTCAAGATGATGCATAATAATTTGACGAACTTTCCTATAGAATAATGCGGCAGAATTGGGTTGTATTCCCAATAAATCAGCCGCAGTTCTAGCTGTCACTTCAGCAATGAAAAACTCTAGTAGTTTTCTTTGAGTTTTTTTATTTAATTTACATCTGGTTATCTTCATAAAAGTAGATTATCACAATGCTAATCTACTACAGCCCCTTAATTTATTTAAACTATAAACTACTTTTGAATAAAAAATATCCAGGATAATCAGTGTTTCAGTTTAACATCCCATTTAATTCCCATAATTCCCACCCTTTAATCGAGGCAATAAAAAACACCCCCACTCTCTCGAATGGGGGTGTTTTAGATTTAAAAGCTGGCGATGACTTACTCTCACATGGCAAACGC
>JAVXBC010000183.1:0-4738 GCA_036660195.1 Acinetobacter sp. | reverse complement strand
TCCATTTTTTTGTGACATCAATTTGACTTGGTTTAATAATCGAAGATTCAACATCACCATCTCTAAGCCTATCATTGTACTTATTCGTTTTCAGTTTACCGCTATCCGCAAAATCCTTGAGTCGCATCAGTAGGTGATTCAAACGATATAAACCGTCTATATTAAAATCCAGATTTAATTCAAATTTTAAGTCTGTCAATTCTTTATTCTTAAATCCGGAGTTAAAAAACTCGCTTAGCACTTGCATGTTTCGGGTAAAATAATTGCCATTACAGTGCTGAATGAGGTCTATGTTATTCAATACAAAAAGTAGCTCTTTACCTACATGCGTCATTCGACTCTGTAATTGTTTGGGCGTTTCTTTTTTCAGCGGTTTCGATTGACTTGTAGCATCAATAAAAACAGGAAGCGGCTTAAACAACAGTGCCAACATAAAAACTTCTGCTCGCATCAAGACATCAATACAATTAAGTAGGACCATCCGATTTTCAACCACTACCCTGCGATTCACTGGAAAATCGGTATACTCAACGCTTAACTCTTTGTATAAGATTTCAACGATTGTCAAATATTCCCTGAGTGATTGATGTTTCTCAACTTTGGACTTTAATTTATTATTGTTTTCGGGGATCAGATTCCTTAGTGCTATATACTGCGATTTAGTATATTTTTGCCGATCAAGACTAACACTCCGGTTATCTAAACCACCTCTTTTAGATAATTGTGGTTTAGTAAGTAGTTTCTTAAACCGCTCATCATCAAAGAGCTTATCAATAATTGCATCTGCAATTCTTTCGATTGCTTGATTTTCATTTTGCAAAGGGTCATCATTTATATCATAGTTTTCGTCCTCAGCATCATCATCAATCTCCCCTATATCATCTGCTTTATCTCCACTCATTGTATCAATCCTTTGTTATATGGTGACTTGAATTAGGTCAATCTAACACAACAATTCCCAACGGGTAAACCATTAATTCCCATATATTTTTATTCCAATTCCAAGTAATTTAAGCATAAATTCCCTAATAAAACTGGGTTAGAAATGGCGAATTTAAACAGATATTCGTCGATGATTCACTTAGAAGAGAATGGGTGTCGAAGTAGTTATTGATTTTGCAACTAGCAAAGTAAAATTTGAATTTCTGACTTTCGAGAAGTTTAGAATATTGGAATGAGCCAGTAAGCAGCCTAAATTGAAATAACAAACTGTATACATCAACTTCTTTGAACTGATTAACTTAAATGGTAGTAAAATAAGTTTGATGAATGCCATCTGTTGAAGTTCAATGAACAACAAGCAATTTTAAGCCGCTATCCAAATCGCTCCAATTTAGTCCAATGGCAACTGATTCAATCAGAATTCTTATGTGGGGTAGGATGTGGGGTAAAATCACAGACAATAAAAAAGCCCTTGCAATAACAAGGGCTTAATTAATTATTTGGCGGAAGCGGTGAGATTCGAACTCACGGAGGACTCACACCCTCGTCGGTTTTCAAGACCGGTGCATTAAACCGCTCTGCCACGCTTCCATGCGCATAAGAATACAAAGCTTGTTGAGTTTATTCAACAAAAATTCTTCTCTTAATATTCAAATGCGTATAGTTTCATCATTTTACAGTTTAGCGGCTAATTCAGCACCATCACGAATCGCACGTTTAGCATCTAGCTCCGCTGCCAGTTTCGCACCACCAATAATATGGAAATTCGCTAAGGTCTTTTCACCCTCTTTAGGCATCAAATCAGTTACTGATTCTTGACCTGCGCAAACTACAACAGTATCAACACGTAATAACTGGTCATGACCATTATGTTCAACCCATAACCCTTCATCAGTTACGGCTTTATATTGCACACCACGTAACATCCGAACGGCATGCTTTTTAAGTTGTGCGCGATGTACCCAACCCGACGTTTTGCCTAAGCCAATACCCAAAGGAGTTGTTTTACGTTGCAACAAATAAATTTCACGAACTGGCATTTCAACTTCTGCACGCTGCACGCCGCCTTCTGAAACATAGTTCGGATCTGGGTCGATACCCCATTCACGCTGCCATTCTGCCAACGGTTGTGGCTGTGGTTGATGAGGTGGTTTAAGTAAAAATTCCGAGACATCAAAGCCAATTCCGCCCGCACCAATTACTGCGACTTTGTGCCCAACTTCTGCACCACGCAATACTTCTGCATACGACAACACTTGTGGCGCATTGCTACCTTGAATTTTCAATGCACGAGGCACAACACCTGTTGCAACAATCACCTCATCAAAACCTTCACGTTCAAGCTGATCACGGCTTACACGTGTATTTAAGCGTAAATCGACACCCGTCTGCTTCAACTGAACTTTAAAATAACGAATAGTTTCATGGAACTCTTCTTTACCAGGTACCACTTTCGCTAAGTTGAATTGTCCACCAACATCACTACCAGCTTCAAACAAAGTCACCGCATGACCACGACTCGCTGCGACAGTTGCAGCAGACATCCCTGCAACTCCACCACCAACAACCGCAATACGTTTTGGTTTTTTAGTTTTGATATAAACCAATTCAGTTTCGAAACACGCTTGTGGATTCACCAGACAGCTCACACGCTCATTTTTAAAAGCATGATCTAAGCAAGCTTGGTTACAAGCGATACAAGTATTAATTTCATCGACACGATTGGTTGCGGTCTTGTTCACCCAATAAGGATCGGCCAAGAATGGACGTGCCATTTGCACCATATCCGCCTTGCCTGAAGCAATAATGTCTTCTGCAATATCGGGCATATTGATACGATTTGATGCAATAACTGGAACTGATACATGCTGTTTGACCACAGCGGTATAGTCCACAAAGGCAGCGCGTGGGACAGACGTAACAATGGTCGGAACACGTGCTTCGTGCCAGCCGATACCCGTATTTAATAAAGTAATTCCTGCTTTCTCTAAAGCTTTGGCAACAGCAATGACTTCTTGCATCGTGTTGCCATCATGCACTAAATCGAGCAAAGACAGGCGGAATGCAATGATGAATTTTTCACCGACTTTGGCACGAATCGCTTTAACAATTTCAACAGGGAAACGCATACGATTTTCAATATCGCCGCCCCAACGATCTTCACGCTTGTTCACATGGTTGCTTAGAAATTGGTTAATTAAATAACCTTCAGACCCCATAATTTCTACGCCATCATAGCCTGCTTTTTTGGCGAGGCTTGCACAACGTCCGTAATCATCAATCGTTGCCAAAATCTGTGAATCAGACATTTGACGTGGTTTAAAAGGATTAATTGGTGCTTGAATTGGTGATGATGACACCGAAAAAGGATGATAACCGTAGCGTCCTGAATGCAAAATTTGCATTAAGATTTTGGTGCCATGCTTATGCACCGCATGGGTTACAAGGCGATGATGTGGAATATCGGTCAAGCTATTCATCGTACCACCAGCAGGCAGTAACCAGCCTTGACGGTTTGGCGAAATCCCGCCAGTGATAATTAAACCAACACCGCCTTTTGCACGTTCTTCAAAATAAGCTGCAAGTTTTGGATAATTATAAAAACGATCTTCTAAACCTGAGTGCATTGAGCCCATGACCACACGGTTTTTAATAGTGGTGAAGCCTAAATGAAGCGGTTTTAAAATATTTGCATAGCTAGTCATGGCATTCCTTCTAAATTTGGCTTTGCAACTTGTTGCATACTACTTTAACTGAATTTTTATTTGTGTTTATGACTTTTTTCAAGAAAATGCTGACACTAAAGTCAACGCATCCAATTCAATTTCGATCTAAAGCACAGAGCGTAAAAATTGAACTTATTAGAACATAATTTTTAAACTCTATTTTGACCCACTAAATTTCCCTGAATAAATATCATTACTATCTTGCCAATATTTATCTGTTGTTCGATACCACAAGATAATAACCCAAGGAATAACTACAAATAGTATCTTTGCATAAATCAATAACAAGGCGATCAACAAATAATAAATATTCCGTTTAGCTTTTAAATCTCCGTTCATCACTTGAATAGAAAGCCGATGCGTCAGGACAATCATTGAACCAAATAAACATGATAGAAATAAAACAGTAAGAGGATTGGCAAAAATTACCTTATAATCAAAGACAAAAAAGCCAAGCAATGAAATTATATATAACACAATACTTGCCCTTAGCTGTATTGCTAAGACTCGATTAAAGACATCTCGATCAATATTAAAATAATCTTTTATTTTTCTGATAAGCATTAAAATAATATTTATTTTTTGGTTAATATTTTGCAAACTTAACTGACCTCGATATGTAATACTAACTAACTCAATGAACAAGCTTAAAAGCCATTTAAAATAATATAGAACACCGTTCTTCAATCACAATTAAGTCAAAACCACGGATTGATTTACACAGTTTTCATCTGCCTCTTCTAAGTCATGAGAATTAAGGATCAAGCTAGTCAAGCCCAATTTTCTAGCATAAATCCTACATACCTGCCATTGATTAAGAACTAAGCTAAAAAACCCATCTAGTGTAGTAAGCGTAACAATAACATCGGCAAGCATTATTTTCCCAATGATTTTTTTGTAAAAAGTGCTACAATCTCAGCAATTTTTTCAAGCACGTTTAGACAGTCACGTTACTGTCATTTTAATGTTTAGGACTAGCAATGACTGATAATGCAACGATCTTGCAGCACGTACCGGTAGGCAAAAAAGTTGGGATTGCCTTTTCTGGTGGTCTCGATACTTCAGCAGCT
>JAVXBC010000182.1:0-4749 GCA_036660195.1 Acinetobacter sp. | reverse complement strand
AGATTGACCCATCAAAACCATATGTAAGTGGAGACAGCATCTCTAAATATAAGCAATTGCGTAATGCTTATAATTCACTATCACCAGAAGCACAGGCAATGTATGTAAAAGCGCGTGATGCTTATAAAAAGCACTATGCAGAAGTACATCAAGCCATTAAAGAGCGCATCTTACGTTCTGAATTATCCAATCAGAAAAAAGCTGATTTACTTAAACAGATGGATGATAACTTCTTCGGTCAGGTCAAAGGAGTGTATTTCCCATTGGCTCGTTTTGGTAAATTTGTAGTGGTGATGCGTAACCAAAATGGTGAGGTTGAGAGTGTGAGCCGTGCCGAAACGATGGGAGAAGCACAGGCATTACGTTCTGAACTTATGCAAAAATATCCACACTATAAAGTTGATCGAGTCACACTGGATAAAGAATTTAATACTTCTCGTGATGCGGTTGGCCGTGGATTTATGAGCAGCCTATTTGCAGAGGTGGATAATTTAGGCCTATCGGCTGCGGAACAAGCTGAATTTGAAGATACTTTAAGTCAACTTTATTTATCTTCTATGCCTGATTTGTCTTGGGCGAAACATGGGATTCATCGTAAAGGTACAGCAGGGTTTAGTCAGGATGCACGTCGGGCATTTGCTCAGAATATGTTTAGCGGTGCGAATTATCTTGCTAAGTTGCGCTATGGCGATCAACTAGCACAGCAACTTGATGATATGCAGAAATACGCATCTGAACAAAGTAAGCTTAATAGTGGTTATGATCAGCCAACGGCTCAACGTGTCATTGATGAAATGAACAAACGTCATGACAACTTAATGAACCCTAAAGGGCATCCTTTATCAAGTGCATTAACCAGTCTAGGCTTTATTTACTATCTAGGTCTATCACCAGCAGCAGCGATGGTCAACTTATCGCAAACAGCATTGGTGGCTTATCCATTGATGGGTGCTAAATGGAATTTTGATAAGGCTGGCAAGGAATTATTAAAAGCAGCAGAGCAGTTTAGGAAAAGTGTAGAGTTTCATCAGGTGAAATGGCAAGGCACAAAAACTGATCTTTATAAGGCAGTTAGTGCTGATATTTCCAAATTTTTAAATGATGATGAGAAAAAAGCCTACCAAAAAGCAGTAGATTCAGGAGTGATTGATGTAACTCAAGCACATGATTTAGCTGGTATTGCCCAAGGTGAAGATAGCGGTGTGATGTGGAAAACACGCCCGATTATGCGTGCAGCAAGTGTGATGTTCCATAGTGCTGAACGATTTAACCGTGAAGTGACATTTATCGCTGCCTATCGTTTGGCTCGTCAGCATGGTGCAGACCATGATTCAGCATTTGATCAAGCTGTGGATATGACCTACAAAGGGCATTTTGATTATAGTTCTGGAAACCGCCCACGTATCATGCAAGGTGATGTAGCTAAGGTGGTATTACTGTTTAAGCAGTTTGGTCAAAACATGCTTTATACATTGGCTCGACAAACCTATCAGTCCATTAAAGGTGAAACGGAAGCCGAACGAAAAGAAGCGCGTAAGTCACTTGCTGCTGTTTTAGCCATGCACGCAACTTTTGCTGGTGCGCTTGGTTTACCAGGTGTTTGGCTTATCATGGCTATTGCATCAGCATGGGGTGGAGATGATGATGAACCTTGGGATGCAGAAGTGGCATTGCGAAACTATCTTGCCGAAGCATTTAACCCAACCATTTCTAATATGCTAATGAAAGGTGCGCCACGTGGTATCGGTGTAGATATTTCTGGTCGTGTTGGTATTAACAATCTTTTATTACCAGATGTGCAAGAAGGGCTTGAGGGTAAAAAGTGGTGGGATTCAGCAGCAGCAGCAGCTTTAGGACCTATTGGTGGAATTGGTGCGAATGTCGCAAAAGGCGCACAGGAAATTTCAGAAGGGCATAATGTACGTGGTGTTGAAAGTATGCTACCTGTTTTCTTGAAAAACTTTGCCAAAACCTACCGTTATGCTGATGAGGGTGTTCAAGACAAAACTGGTGTATCTATCCTGGATGAAGTCGATTCAATGGATTTACTTATTCAGAGTATGGGTTTCTCTCCAGCAGATGTGCGTACAGCGAATGAGGGTAAATCGGCAATTTATCAATTGGATCGAAAGCTCAGTGAGCGTCGTAGTCGTCTTATGGCATTGTGGTCACGGGCGAAAATGATGGATGACCGACAAGAGATGGATGAAATTTGGGAGGAGATTCAAGGTTTCAATGAGAAAAATCCATCACTTCGTATCACTAGAATCAACCTTAATCAAAGTTATCGTCAGCGTCAGCGTCGTATTGATCGTGCAGAAGATGGCATATATTTGCCACGGAATCGTCAAGATGCGCGTGATGCTGGTTACTTTGCTTTTGGTGAATAATTAGTGATAGAAAAGCCACCTTGCGGTGGCTTCTTTATTGGATTTTATTTGAGTTTTTCCTTATTTACTAAACCTGTAATCCTAGTCAAGCCAAATGCTGTCACTCGCATGTGTAAAAATACGCGCTCTTGACCATCATTTTGATTTTTGATTACTGGTGATGCTTTATTGGTAAAAACACCATTCAACACATACTGTGCATGTGGTTGTAATTTCTTTTCAGCATCTCGATAACACCATTTTTTTTGAAGTAAAAGATTAATGAGATCCTTTTCTTTTATTCCAATTGTTTTGGCACATTCACGGATACAGTAGGTATGTACTGTTTCAGCAATGGTATCGAGTGCTTGAGCTTTAGGTTCAAGTTTTTCAACTTTTTGGGTGAGTTCGATATTTTGTTTTGCCTGAGTTTCAATTGCTTGCAGTAGGTGATAAGGATTTGAAATATCAAATACTGGTTGAATTTGACCTGTAGCAACTACGTCAAAAGTACGAATAACTTTCAGATTAAAAGATGGACTAATCCACATTGCATATGAGTACACCAACTCCTTTGCAACGTATGTACCTTGCGCTAAACCACCACGAATCACACTAACTGGTTGAATTTGTTGCGAGGATGGAATTCCTCCCTCGGTCAATTCCTGAACAAGTGCTTGAGTTTGCTTATTTTCAAGGAAAAATTTAGGTTTATTTTTCTCAAGGGAACCACTTGCTTTATGCAAATCATTCAAACAAAAACGACCTTGTGCATCAGTGCGAATTTCAATTCCATCTATAGCAATATGAGGTTTTACTAATGCATTCATGCTGCCAACTCCTCTGTAAAAAACTTTACTAAGTCAGGTGAGCGTTCTTTGAAATTATCAAATTCTTCAACACAAATATCTTGAAAGTTATTTGCTATTGATGAAGCTAAATGTGCCAAAGTTTTGATTGTTGGTGATAGTTCTGACTTTTCAGCAATTACAGTTGTTAATGCTGAAATTTCATCAAAACGATTATTTGCGATACGTACAAATTCAAGCAAACTCCGTAATTGCTGTTCACTGACCTGAACTTGCTTGTCTTGGGTGAATTGGGTTATATTATTCATCGTTAATATTCCTTTGTTAACAACTCTAAAGCTCCGTACCGTCCAAAGTCAGGGGCTTTTTTGTTGTCAAAATTAATCATTGTTTAATTCCAAATTAGACAAGTGTGGTTGCAATTCTTTTTCTAAAGAATTTAACTCAACTAGAAATTCGGGTTTTTCATCTTGCCAAGATCGCATATTTTTAGCAGAGTTGCTTATTTCTGCCTTTCTTGTATCAAAGCGTAATGAAACAAAGTTGTAGCGCTGCATTAAAGACATTCCACGCTTCATTAATTCCTCTTGCATCCAGTTGAAAGCATTAATATATGCTTCTTTGAATTGTGCAGCTTCTTTCCCAGTAAAACCCATAGCTAAAAATACAAAACCATCTTTTGTCATTTCATACATAGGTAATTTACGACCTGTAGGGTCTTGGTATTCACTCAGCCCAAAATTGCGCTCAGTAAAATCTTTTGAACATTCAAGATTTTGAATAGAACGTAACACATGCTTGTGGCGTTTCTTAAAAATTTCAGCAACTCTTAAACTAGTCGTCACTGGTATACCTTGATCAATCATAACGAGAGCATTGAAATCAATTTTCATTTTTAAAGCTCCTGTTGTTGTTTAAGCTGTTTAACTGCTTTCACAATTAAATAATTCATAGAACGATCATGCTTTTCTGCCATTTCTTTTAGCCATGCGTGTAATTCATCTGGTAAACGCACTTTATATTGCGTTCCACGCTGTTTTGGACGTGGTTCATCATCAAACATATACTGCTCCAATAATATGTACCTCTTGGTGATATTTATAATGTACCTCTTGGTGACCATTGTCAAGAACCAAAGAGGTGCTTTATCATGTATTTTTAATTATGGTTTATGGTTATGAGTGCAAATCAGCGTGATCCACAATATAAACTTCGTTGGTCAGAGGAATTAAGGGATAGGATTACTCAGTCAGCCAAAGACCATAACAGATCAATGAATGCGGACATAATTGCTCGCTTAGAGGCAAGCTTTAAATTAGATCAAGCAAAAGATCAGATGAATGATTATTTTTCTGTAAATGATAAAATTGTTGAAGGCTTTAAAAGACAAGAAGAGATATTAAAAACTATCGTTACAACATTAGTTATGGAAAAGAATATTGATGAAGAGTTAAAAAATGCTTTAATGAGTTATATAACTAAGAAAGATTAAAAGAGCCGACTTAATGTCGGCTTATATGTTTTATAACTTAGTTACACTGCATTTGACCACCTATATCACGGCAAACACG
>JAVXBC010000181.1:0-4768 GCA_036660195.1 Acinetobacter sp. | reverse complement strand
AAGCATACCCAGAAGCACAAGAGCTTTGGCATCAGGTCAAAAGAATCAAGCAGCTTGATCAAATTATTGAATGTTTACATACAACGTATTCAGAGAAAAGTTAAAACTCTCACAAAAAAAAGCGACCGAAGTCGCTTTAGAAAATTGCTTGAAAAGGCTTACATACCACTAACTCGCATTTTTAAATCAGTTGCAGATACACCTACAGCACCAATGTTCCCAATAGAACCATTTTGTAAACCATTTAACATATTGGGGTTCAAACTCGCCGCGGGGATAGTGTCTCCTAACCAAATATTATTAATTTTTAAATTCAATTTATCCGAAACACCCGTATTTCCAAATACAACTGCTCCAGGATCAACTCCTGCACCGCTTTCAACACCCATATAGAATCCATTTAAAGAGAAACCATTGGCATCTTTACCTGACATTTGAAAATCAAATTTAGCCCCAGTTGAACCTGAAACTAAATTAAAGGAACAACCATTTGGTTGCGCCGTCGTTGAAGCACAAACCGAATCAACCGCACCATCAAACGAAACTAAATGACCTTGTGGAGAAGAGCCTAATTGAATATTCATACGTGGTTTATTGTTGGCAATAAATTTAACATCAATATTATTATTTACACGCAATAACTCTTTAATATTCGTTGACTTAAGCGTAGTCCCCGTACTGAAAATTGATTGCTGCGTATAGGTTGAACCGACCAGTGATGAAATTGCATTTACACCGTTCGGCACCAAGTACACTGAAAATGGGCGGATTCGAAAACCATTTACATTGCGTCCAAACGACAGTGCAATATTGTTAAAAGCACCATTCGGTCCTGTACCTTTACTGGAATCAACTACAGCGTTGAATAATTCAGCAGAACTATTCTGAATTGATCCGTTTGCATTAAACGTTTGTACAAAATCAATACCTATATTGGTAGGCCCACCTGGACTTGTAGCCATCACTAAAGCAGCTTTTTCTGGCAAAGTTAATGCGCTACTAAAACCATCTGTATCGATAATAGCTGCTTGCTTGAAATTAACCTTAGAAATATCAACACTCAAGCTAATACCATCCTGCCCTGTGGTGGCAGAAAGGCTTTTATCATCAAGGGCTTCCATTGCCATGATAGAAGGACTTAATGCCAAGCACAAACATCCCAGTATATTATTTTTATTCATCATATCTATCCTTAGTTTCGAGGAATAATGCCGAATTGACCAGTAATACGTCCACCTGTCAATGCCATTTCTCCTAACCGTTGTGGCTGTGCACCTACTGCTGGTGGATAGAAGTTAATGTCACGAACTCGTAATACACCATCAATTTTTTCCTGATCGGTTCCAACGCCTGATGTCCCAGCTGGATTCAAAGTCAATCCAGTTTTGAATGTCACCATTCCATCACACCCTACTACTGGACATGCCTGTCGTGTATCAGGAGCAATAACAATCGCATTATTAAATGCCATTTTTCCATCAATATTATCGAAACCAACAGTGGAACCATCTAAAGGATCACTAAATTGAATCGCACTTTTCCCGCCATCTTTTACAGCTTTTAGTTCCAACTCACCAACAATACTTAGACGACTGCCGTCGCCGTTTGTAGCATTATATTCACTGTTTGGAATTAACGACAGATCGATTCTTTTACCATCTAAACGAAGCTTTGTAGAAAGCAAAACATCATTATTATTTGAGAAGTCAGCAGATGATGCTGAAGCTGCTGTAGATGTTCCTTTGTATACCGCACCTGGTAAATATCCTCCAGCAACTTGTGCAGATAAGATAATTAATAAATCTTTTAAACTAGCATTAAAGCTACCATTTTCAAGTCCGACAGTTCCCGTACCCTTAAGTAACATATCAATATTACGTAGACCCACGTAACGCACGGAATTAGTATCTGCACTATCCAACAACAAAATTGACGTTGTTTTTTGTTTAGTGGTATCTGTATTGCCATTCATACCCGTAGTACTCATGGCAAGTGAGAAACCTAAACGCTCAGAACCTGGAACAACTGTATACCTTGATCCGCTTAAATCATAATAATAAGCATCAGCTGGTGCAGTTGTACCATACAATGCCAAATTTGCATTAAGATCATAAAACGGTAACGCTAAACCCCATGTGTTACCAGCCGTGTCATTAATTTTTGGAAGCGTTGTTCCAGTTGTTCTTGCGCTATTGGTAAAACGACCACTCCTCGAAAAAGATTGAAACTCCCCCCCGCGAATAGCAGCCAATAAGGCAAATGGATTTTGGTCCGTTGTTCCATTATGTATACTTTGAATATAATCAGCATCTGTTGTGAGTGTTGTAGATGCAGAACCATTCCAGTATCGACTAGTTTGTAGTGCTTTATTTGCAGGTAAAAGAACCGTTTTGGTATCCACTAGGTTCAAATAAACATTACCTGTATCAAATGAACCACGATTCCTAAGGTTCAAACCTGTCAGCTCACCAAACTCAAACCCATAAGTATTAAAACCAGATCCACCTATTTCTAAAACCGTCGCTTTACTATTATCACCACCAAGCATTGGGTCATTTTTTTTAGTAAAATCTGTTTTCATACGAAAAGCTATACCGGTATCACCAATAATATTTTGTGTTCCAGCTGCCGTAACAGCATTATTTGCTTTACCCACAATATTCGTATTATCAGGATTACCATATTGGTTAGCTACAACATTATAAACTGGATCTGTTCGAGTAAAACCATCGTTACTATTCGTGTCTGTTCCTCGAATTTGGATTAAACCATTCACCATACGTCCGCTTGCACCCAAGCGAATTAGACCTTTTGCAAGCTCAGGTGTTGCTTGGCCATTCCTTGGGGTTTTAGTTGCATCTACTGAATAACGGTTACTCGTATTCACATTTTTATTGATCATAAATTCTAGATTTAGACCTGAATTGCTCGCTGTAGATGCTGAGTAAGTATTTCCTGTAATGGTTCCCGTAGTCGCTGGGTCATCTACTCGTGTCAAATCGACATAACCATATGTTGTACTAGGCGTAGTACTTGTTGCGGTATTCACCGAACCATCTGGATTGTAGTTAATAACAGCATCTGGAACGCTTCCAGAATTGGTTTTAATAATAAAACCTTCTGCACCATCCACATACATTACGCCCTTACCCAAAAAGTTAAAGTTAAAGTTCTTTAAAATTAATTGATTAAGCGTTTGGCTTGGAGATAATCCAGTTGTTTGCCCCAGAAAAATACTGGCATTTCTTGAACTAAAACTTAACTCACCCTGACTATCTTTACTAAAAAGACCATCTCGGGTTGTAAAATTAATACTGGTATCTGAGTTGGTTTGTACTGCAATGTCCCCTACAGGGCTTGAACATATCGTCGCATCACATATCTTAAATTTATTCATACTAATCAACAAAGGAGCGACTTTTAATTGAAAATCCATCCCCGCTTTGCCAGATTGGCTACCAGTATTCATTTGAATATCAATATTCGGGTTTACCGTCGGCGTTGACGTATGTGCCTGTATTTTGAAATTTTCAGCTTCTGCACGTAAGGTCGTGTCTCCTGCTTTCCCCGCACTCCCTCTACCCGCATTATCTGACCAAAAGGCCGTATCAACATTCAACTCTTTAAAGCCTAAATTGACATGCAATCCGTCCTGCGCATTTACGTTGCGCATAGATGAATCATCCAGGGCTTGTAAGGCATGGGCTGAATGACTAATCAACAACACACTTGCTGCTAGCGCATTAAGAATAAAAAGCCTTTTCTGTAACTTCTGATTATTTTTTTTCATTGCTCAATCCTTTGAAACCGATAAAATCTAACAACGAGCGTGGTTACTACATGCAAAAATTTGAACCTTACCATCTATTGCAAGGTTGCCATTCATTTGCATGCCAAGAAAGCCCTTTTCTCGTCCAGTATCATAGTTATTTGCTGTTGTACCTGTCGCACCCGTACTTTGTGCCACAGCACTATAGGTTCCTGTTTTTAAAAAACCATAATCTTGTGGATTAGAGCTCGTGCCCTCAATCAATTTACCCGCAGTATCAAAATATGACAAAACAGTACCTGTATCCTGTTCAATAGACAAAGCATTGAAACCTAAGTTACGGATTTGAATTGGTTTACTACCATCAAATGTAAATTGTATCGCTGGTTTAGTCACGATACCCGAACCAGTTTTTGGGGTATATTGCAAATCCACTGCATCTAGTCCCATTTTCTGAATATTTATAGTCCCTTGTAAGCCTTTGAATACAACCCAAAGCTTACGGCCTTTATTGCCTGCCACAGGGTCACTAGCAGGAGTAGACCAAACAGGATCTGATGCTCCCGCAGAGCCTTGCTGTACAAACTGTTTATTTACAGAAAGTGCTAAACGGCAATACTCTAATCGAGCTGGGTCACAATTAAATGTTGGTGTTGTTCCAGCAAGTAAATCTGCATCAGTTAGAATATTATGGTTTAAAGATAAATTTAAAGATAAATCAGCCCCACCTTGTCCTCGTATAGACTCCAGCGTTTGATTATCTAAGACTTGTAATTCAGCATGTGATAGGTTCGCTGTGAACAATAAGAGTAAAACTGCTATTTTTTTCATATTTATACTCCTATAGCCCTTTGGTGGTTAATTTCATATGTTGGATTAATAGACCATCAATAACAGCTGAACCAAAGTTATTCGTTGCAGATGGATTTACACCACCTGTAGGACTAGTTGGGGCAGGATCATTCACACTACCATATAGAATCCGCTCTAAACCACCAT
>JAVXBC010000180.1:0-4794 GCA_036660195.1 Acinetobacter sp. | reverse complement strand
TGGTACTAAATTGAACCCAACATCTTTTTGAAATTGACAAAAAGATGTTGAGAAATTTTATATGGGTTTTTAGTTGTTAAAGAGGACTACATATTAAATAAAATGGCTCTTAGGAAGACGTGGTGTGATTTAATATATTAAAAAGCCATCTGTATGTAATTTTTTTACAATCTAAACTCTATATGATGAATATTAAAGAAATTGTTTGAGATTTAATATGCTTAAGCATATTAAAGGTTTTAAAATTGAAGATCGAAAATCTCATGCAACTATAGCGTTACAGGTTTTACCTATACAATTCAGTGATGATGAAGCCACTAAACGCATTGTTATACATAATGTTAGACGTTTGATTCACCAGCATAAAGCAGAAATTCAAGAGCTTGCTTATAAATGAATTTGGTTAATTCACTTTTGTTATTGAACCCCAACTTTGGCAAGGTCACCGAGATTTATTCCATTAAATAATACTAATTATGAGTATATGATTTAATTCTGAGTATATGATTTTTTATGAGGTGAAATTTAGATTAAATTAGATCATTTAATATTGCTTTGGTTACTTTATTTTAAGTCTTAGGTTTTCTAAAAGTCACCTATATTTTGATATAATGTTTCATGATAAATAACAACAATATATAGTATTTATTAATAATCATACAGATGGTTTATATTCAATTTAGTATATGAATATTGTGCTCAATTCAGCTTTGAATTATTTGTAGGGTCTCTGAGCGAATTTGCTCAGGTAATCTTTCTTGAGTAATTTTATTGAATCGGCTTGCAACCTCACAAATCGAGCTAATAATTTCATCGACTTCTTTAACAGAAAGATCTGCTTCCTGATTGCCTAGTTTGACAATGGCTTGTTGAGTAATATGCAGCGCCTCACCCATAATATCCACTTGGGTCTTCGCAGAAAGTAATATCTGAGGCAGGGGCGAGTTTCCATTGCCTATTTGGGGACATCAGAAATAAAAAGCTTTTACTTTTTCGTGAATATTATTGGTACAAAAGTGTGCAGCGCGAAGAAAGTTACTGTAGTTTAAAGTTCTGGCTGATTTAAACTCAGCTACAGTAAATGCGGCTAAATTAACTGTACCGGTTGATAGGGTAGATTGGTAATGAAGTGCTTTATTAGCTGATTAGATTAAAGAAATCTAATTAGACTTTACAATTTAGCAGCCCTGCATTTAACTGCCTAGAGCAATCCGATAATAAATAATAACAAACCCGCCGTGCAGTTAGCATACAGTAAGTAAAGAAGTGGTTGACTGTGATCATAAAAATAGCATCTCAAGCCGGAGGGAAACTCGATGGCTAAGTATAGTGATATCAATAGTTTTAATACCTTAGAAACATTAACCGTCGGTTCAGAACACTATCAGATTTTCAACCTGTCCAAATTGCAAGTGCAGTTAGGTGACCTGTCCCAGCTACCAAAATCTTTAAAAGTCTTGCTAGAAAATTTACTACGTTTTGAAGATCAGCTCACGGTGAAAACCGAGCATATTCATGCGTTGGCAGAGTGGTTAAACAACCAAACCTCAGAACAGGAAATCCAGTATCGTCCGGCACGGGTGCTGATGCAGGATTTTACTGGTGTTCCCGCAGTGGTTGATCTTGCTGCGATGCGTGCAGCGGTGGCCAAAGCTGGCGGTGATCCGGAAAAAATTAATCCACTGTCACCGGTGGATTTAGTCATCGATCACTCGGTGATGGTCGATTACTTTGCCAGCCCGCAAGCTTTTGAGCAGAATGTCGCAATTGAGATGCAACGTAATGGCGAGCGCTACCAGTTTCTGCGTTGGGGACAGGCGGCGCTCAATCAGTTTCGCGTGGTACCGCCAGGAACGGGGATTTGCCATCAGGTCAATCTGGAACATCTGGCACAAGTGGTCTGGAGCAATGAGGTCGATGGGCAGCACTTTGCCTTTCCTGATACTTTGGTCGGTACCGATTCACATACCACCATGATCAATGGCTTAGGCGTGTTGGGTTGGGGGGTAGGCGGCATTGAAGCAGAAGCAGCCATGCTGGGCCAACCGATCTCCATGCTGATTCCGGAAGTGATCGGCTTTAAGCTCACCGGTAAACTCAAAGAAGGTATTACAGCAACTGATCTGGTGCTGACCATTACCCAAATACTACGCCAAAAAGGCGTAGTTGGAAAATTTGTCGAATTTTATGGCGATGGTCTGGCCGATTTACCCTTGGCTGACCGTGCCACTATTGCCAATATGGCACCCGAATATGGCGCTACCTGTGGCTTTTTCCCGGTTGATGAGGTTACGCTTTCCTATTTACGTTTAACTGGACGTCAGCCGGAAAGAATTGCCTTGGTAGAGGCTTATAGCAAGTTGCAAGGATTATGGCGCAATCCGGGGGATGAACCCGTCTTTACCGACACTCTGGCTCTAGATATGTCGACGGTAGAAGCCAGTCTAGCGGGTCCGAAACGTCCGCAGGATCGTGTGCTATTGTCGCAAGTGCCAAAAACCTTTCATGCCTTCATGGAACTGACGTTGAAACCGGTCAAAGAGGAAAAAGAGCGTCTGGAAAATGAAGGGGGGGGAGGTATGGCTGTTGAAGCGAAACAAGCCAATCTGCCACATGAAAGTGCTTTTTGTGTCATTGATGATAAAAAATATCCGTTGCAGCATGGCGATGTGGTGATTTCAGCCATTACCTCCTGTACCAATACCTCGAATCCCAGTGTCATGTTGGCAGCAGGACTATTAGCCCAAAAAGCACTCGAAAAAGGTTTGCAGCGGAAACCTTGGGTGAAAAGTTCACTGGCTCCAGGTTCCAAAGTAGTCACTGATTATCTCAATGCAGCAGGGTTGATGCCTTATTTGAATCAGCTGGGTTATAACCTGGTTGGTTATGGTTGTACCACCTGTATTGGTAATTCGGGACCTTTGCCTGAAGCGGTTGAAGAGGCTGTGCAATGTTTCGATTTGAATGTAGCCTCAGTGCTCTCCGGAAATCGTAACTTTGAAGGACGGGTGCATCCATTGGTGAAAACCAACTGGCTAGCATCTCCACCCTTGGTGGTTGCCTATGGTTTAGTTGGGAATATTCGAACTGATCTCACTACTGAGCCGATAGGTGAGGGCTTTGATGGCCAAGCGGTTTATTTAAAAGATATCTGGCCGACACAGGTGGAAATCGATGCCGCACTGCAGAACGTGAATACCGAGATGTTCCATAAAGAATATGCGGAAGTGTTTGAAGGCGATGCTAAGTGGAAAGCGATCCAGATTCCACAAAGTCAAACCTTTGCTTGGGATGAACAATCGACCTATATCCGACATCCACCCTTTTTTGCAGAAATTGATCAGCCGGTGCGACCAATTCAGCAGATCAAACAGGCACGGATTTTGGCTGTATTGAGCGATTCAGTCACGACGGACCATATTTCTCCTGCAGGCAATATCAAAAAAGATAGTCCTGCCGGACGATATTTGCAGCAACAAGGGGTTGATGCAAAAGACTTTAACTCTTATGGATCCCGGCGTGGCAACCATGAGGTGATGATGCGAGGCACCTTTGCCAATATCCGTATCAAAAATGAAATGCTGGGTGGAGAGGAAGGTGGCAATACCCTGCATATTCCAAGTGCAGAAAAACTCTCGATTTATGATGCGGCAATGCGTTATCAGGCAGAACAAACCCCGCTAGTGATTATTGCCGGGAAAGAATATGGCACCGGTTCTTCACGTGACTGGGCTGCCAAAGGCACCAACCTATTGGGAGTGAAAGCGGTGATTGCTGAAAGTTTTGAGAGGATTCACCGTTCCAATCTGGTCGGCATGGGGGTTTTACCTTTACAGTTTGTGGAGGGTCAGAACCGCCAGATATTGAATCTAACCGGGCATGAAAAACTGTCAATCTTAGGCTTGTCTGATGATATTCATCCGCATCAAATGCTGGAAGTAGATGTGCAACATACCGATGGTACGTTTAGCCATTTTCAAGTGTTGTGTCGCATTGATACCTTGAATGAGGTGGAATACTTTAAGGCCGGTGGTATCTTGCACTATGTCTTGCGCAATTTGCTCGCTTCCTAAATTTAATCATGAAAAAGCCCGACACCTGCCTAATGTCAGTCAGTTAAGCAAACATTAGAGAAATGTAGTAAAAATGAGTGTATGTAAATATGCTCATTTTTTATGACTTTATCTGATAATTTAGATTTAACCCTGCAACAATCTTTATCGTCACTTACTCATTTCAATGAGCTCATTGATTTAAACTGGATTGAAGAAAACCTAATATGAGCAACAATATTAGATACATCAGTAACTTGAATACCCAGAGTGCTTTTGTATCTTTACACTTGAAGCAAAACTTAATTCGCGTTTCATTCTTATTCAGACTGAAATTTTCTGCTCGTAATGTTAAATCCTGTAATGTATTTTTGAGCTGTTCCTTGCTCCATTCGGAAAGCTCGAGATGAAGATATTTTTTGGAAATAGCTTACTGATAAAAGACAGAAACTTTTTCAGTTGTTGCTTTTAATTCAGTTCAAAAATGAACCACCGTATTTACGGGTTCTAATCATTTGCAAGTATCTGAAAGTTGGGATGTAACTTTTGCCAATGCTCTCTTAATTTTTCTTTATGGGCAGAACCCATTGGTAAATCTAGTAATAGCGCTGGCCATACTGACCGTGCTTTGTCCATAATCTCATGAAGTTGTTTTTCAATTACACGCCATGGAACACCAACTTTTTTTGCCCATTGTTCAAAGTGTTTCATCTCAGCTAAATACCAATCTTTATTTTTGGCA
>JAVXBC010000179.1:0-4867 GCA_036660195.1 Acinetobacter sp. | reverse complement strand
AGCTTGGCTACATTGAGAAAACCACTTGTTTTAAATACCAAGCCACATCTCTAGCTAAGGAGTTGATCAATGTCTCACATTAAAAAAGGCGATCGCGTGAAAGTTGATTTCATTAGCGAGTCAAGAACGATTTATTCAGGCAAGCGATTCACTGGTTACGGCGTAGTTGATCGATTTGAAGATGGTCGAGTTTTCGGTCGTTTGGAAGATGGTCAGACGTTTATGTGTTTTGCCAGTGATGTTTCTAAAGAGCGTCCAATTTCTAGCAAACGAAAACGGAAATTACAGAAGCTAGGCAAAACGGTTTATTGGTCAAAACGACTTGGGTCTTATGTCTATGTGATGGAGCAAAGCCAATGAGCGCAATGCACAAATTCAAAATAGGTCAGAAGGTTTATATGCCTGAATCAAAAGACTATTGGTACATAAACGGAATTACATCAAATAGCGATGAATTTGATTATTGGTTTGATGATGTTTCGCTATACATACACAAAGAAGAAAACAAACCAACTAAAGATAAAGCAACACTAAAAGTCAGCTCTCATCGTGTGGAGGCTGTATGAACGCAATCCAATTCATAAAAGACCACGGCATTGATAAGGCGAGGGAAGTTGTTGAGGGTGCGCCTGATAAGACGGCTACACATTACGTCATTAGCAAGCGTCCTCATTATTACTCAGTTGATTTTCAATCATATTTCAACAATGGCGATTGGCACGACTCTGATTATGCAAGTGAGCAAGATTTAGCAAATGATTATGAGCCACAAAATGTAATTCGACTTAATGACCTCAAGCGCCTAGTTGAGAGCGTGGATCTTATTGAGTCATACAAGGGTATTGATGAGGCAAGGTGGTATGTAAAGCGATGGTTCAAGCTTCATTCTGCTTGTAAGCAAGTGGCGAATGCGAAGACATATATCACCGATCAATTAAGTGCATTACAACAAGCCATCGCAGACTACGAGGCAATTGGAGGTGGGCATGTTTAAAACTGGTGAGCAAGTCGTTATGACTGATGCAGATGATTACAACTCTATTTTTACAGTCGTAGGTCAACCTTTCCGCATGTATCAGCTAAAAGGTCCAGATGATTTATTCTACGGTCGATTGGATATTCAAATAAGACATGCGACCTCAGAAGAAGTCGCAGCAGGTCATAGGATTACCCATTCCGTTAATGTCAACGAAATGGGCGACGACTCACACGGTGACTACACGCAAATGACTCTTGAGCAACTCCAACAAGAACACGCTGAGTTGCTTCTATTTAATGATGAGTTGGATCGTAATTGCAAGGCTCACAAGGCAAAGGCTAAGAAATATCAAACGAAATGCTGGCACATACAAACTCTTTTGATGAATCCAGTTGATAAAGACATGACATTGAAAGCAATCAAGACTGTGATTGAAAGGGTTGGTGAATTTTAATGACATCAATGAGCGTCGAACAGTACCGCCGTGAAATCTTTAAACAGGCTGACAAGCCCAAAGCTGCTAAGCGCAATAAGTTTAATGCTCAAAAAGTTGAACTAGATGGAATGACTTTTGACAGCAAGAAAGAACACAAGCGGTACATCGAGCTTAAAGCAATGCAACAGAGGGGCGAGATTTTCGGTTTAGAGCATCACACTAAATTTGAACTTGCACCAAAGACTAAGTTGGAGGGAGAAAGAAGAGCAAAGCCAGCACTGCGTTATTTTGCTGATTTCACTTACTACATCATCACGGGTCAATACATTGTTGAAGATGTGAAGTCAGAAGCTACGAGAAAGAAAGACAGTTACAGAAACAAAAAGCACTTGATGAAAACGGTTCTAAATATTGATGTGAGAGAGGTTTGATTAAATGAATGCAGTTGCTAAAAACAATGTTATGGATTGGTCTAAATTCACGATCGAAGAATGGCTAAAACAGTATGGTGCATATATTCAAACTTGCCGCATGAAAAGTGGACATGAACCAGATAGTTTAGGTATCAATCAAATTTACTGGCTGATTAAGTCTGCGGAAGATAAACCATCAAAAAATAAGAGTCATGTAATCTGTGTGATTACAGATTTCGAGGCTGATCAGGTTCGATTGCTGATTAAGGATATTTCGGAAACTAAAGCTATATGTGCATCTGCAAAGGCAGCAGTGAATTTATTTATTCAAAAAAATATCAGGGGTTTGTCATTGCGGTGCATGGCAGAGGAATTTCGTTTGGGTAAAACATATTTGGATCAAATGATTTTTGCTGGCAAATATTACCTAAACGGCCACAATAAAAAATTACGACTAGAGTAGTGCTTGCATGTACGGACAGGATATGCCATATTTCTGCTATAGTGGACAAAGTTATAGAAATTCACTAGGTATTTACAAAGCTCGCTTATGCGGGCTTTTTTATTGCCTAAAATTTATCAAGGGTGCTTGTGACATGTATAAGCGATTTACTGGGAGAGTGAAAATGAAAACATTAATTTAACGGGTAGTGCGCCACCCGAACCAAGTGCGATTTTGATTTACCTAAACACTCGCTTAGGACGCTTTGTGGGTTAACTTGCCGAACGGATTACGGCGCATAAGCCTCACTGACATACATGTTATTAGTGGGGCTTTTTATTTCCTTATTTGGAGATGCTATGAGTCAAAATAATATAGATAACGAGATTCTAGCTACTGAACAAGAATTAAAGCATTTAGGTAGCTGCACAACGAAAGGCTTAACTGATGAAGAGATCGCTCAACAAGATGAGCGATTTTTTTTGGCTATTGCAAAATTAAAGTGGTTGAAAGGTCGCCGTGATGTGAGGGTATTTGAATGGAAGCCGACCAATATTTACAACTTACAAGAAAACGTCAACTCAAAACAAAGCCACGTAATAAACCACTGCCGAAAGCGAAGCAAAACTATTTAGAGGCGGAAGAAGCCTTATTTCAAGAGTTAGAAGAATATCGAATTGGGTATCGAAGAAAATACCAATTTGAAGCAACTAAAAATTGGCGGTTTGATTTTTATATTGTGAAGTTGAATCTACTTATTGAGATTGCGGGAAGTCCTTGGTCAGTTGGTCGTGGTGGTAGAAAGATAGCAAATGCAATATCTAAATATGATCTTGCTTTGGATCAAGGTTATAAATTTGAACGCCTTGAGCCATATCAAATTGAGTCAGGTTCTGCAATTGACTGGATTAAAAGCGAATTAGCGAGAATTGAAAATGACTCAAATAAGACCATTTCCACCGACTGAACTGATAGACCAAGCTGAACAAGAAGAAGCTTTGCGCTTGGCACCTGCACCTGATTTAAAGGAATGGGTAGTTGCTAATTATCTCACTGTGGATGCTGAACTCTACAATCCAGATCATGATCATATCGCTGAGCTGCTACACGACAATGAGGAGTTTCTAGCATTTGCTTGGGCATCACAGGCTTGTACAGTTAAAAAGCAGATGGTGTTAGGTCAGTGTGAAAAGGTAATGTTCAACGTAGGTGGATGGCGTAAGGCAAGACAAGAACAACAAATGCGAGACTGGTTTGGATTTGTACCTGTTTACTTGATCACTATTGATGCGAGCTTTTGCGAACAAACTTCAGATCGTGAGTTTTGCGCTTTGATTGAGCATGAGCTTTACCATATTGGAGTAGAGCGTGACGGTGAGGGTGAAATCATCTATAGCGATAACACTGGGCTACCAAAACATTTCTTAGCTGGTCATGATGTCGAAGAGTTTATAGGTGTAGTCAAACGCCACGGGGCAAGTGAGAACGTTAAGCGACTTGTCGAGGTGGCGAAGCAAGCGCCGTTTGTATCTGATCTGAGCATTACTCGATGTTGTGGAACATGCGTTATAAGTTGAGCCGATGGGCTCATTTTTTTGCCTATTTAGGTGGACGTAGGTGGACGGATGGTAGTTTATGGCAGCTCTAAAAAAAGAGATAAAACTCTATATAGTTCGGTCGCTTGCTATCTTTAACACACCATCAGAAACAGTGGAACTTGTCCACCAAGAATATGGGGTGAAAGTTACTAAGCAGCAGTGTGAAAAATACGACCCAACAAAACGATCAGGTGAGAATCTAAGCGAAGAACTTAGGATTGATTTTGAAAAGACTCGTGAAATGTTTTTGGGTAAGCCTGAGGCAATTCCAATTGCGAATTTGGCGGTTCGGTTACAACGATTAGAAAGCCAATACCAAAAGCACAGTAAAAACCGAGTAGCAGCATTAAGCATTCTTAAACAAGCTGCAGAGGACGCGGGTGGTAAATACACCAACAAAACAGAATTGACAGGTGCGGGTGGTGGCCCATTACAAAGCGAAAATATTACCTATGTGGCTGCTACCGATGAGCAGGTAAGGCAGGCGATAGATGAACTCGAGAGCGAATATTGATCCTGTAAAAGCCAAAGCTAAACGGATTAAGTGTGAGAAAGAACACTTATTCTTTACACGGGCATTTTTCTTACCACGAATGGGTTTTAAGTTTTCGGTCAACTGGCATCATGAATACATTGCAGACAAGATCGATCAGGTCATATCAGGAAAGGTTAAAAATTTAGTAATTAACGTCCCGCCTGGTTCGGGTAAAACTGAGTTACTAACCAATCTAATCGCTCGCGGACTAGCGCGAAATGCTCGATCGCGCTTTTTATATTTATCATTTTCCCAGTCACTGGTTGAGGATGTATCTGCAACGGCGCGGAACATTGTCAAATCTGTAGATTTCCAAAGTTTATGGCCAGTCAAAATATCAACCAGTACCGACGCTAAATCGAGTTGGAAAACGACAGTTGATGGCTACGATGCAGGGCATGTTTATTCCGCTTCAATGGGTGGGCAGGTCACTGGCCGCCGTGCAGGCACGTTGGCAAATGAGG
>JAVXBC010000178.1:0-4880 GCA_036660195.1 Acinetobacter sp. | reverse complement strand
ACACTTCATACAAACTTCACATAAGCTTCAAGCGGAGCTCATCCGAAGCGCATATCGAGTTGGAATAATTGTCCTATCACAATGACAATGGAATCCACCATGCGCCGTAATTTTATTAACCTCAAAATCGGAGCAATTTTGTTTCTGATTTTCATTTTCTACATCGGTCTGTTTTTTATTTCCAGCCTCGTCACCGAACGCCAAAACTATCAACAACAAGTCATCAACGACATTGCCAATGAACAAATCCGACCACAGCAAGTTATTGCGCCTTATGTAAAACTACCTTATCAAATACTTACCACTTGTACGAATGAACAGAAGAAAACCTACGATTGTTATCAGACGCTTTTTGTGGCGATAGGCGCGGAAACAACGGATTGGTCAGCGCAATTTGACGTTTCGGATAGCACCTATAAACGCAATATTTACAAGGCGATCAGCTATCAAAATAACATGTCAGGCAAAGGAACGTTTAAAGCTGTTAAGGATGAATCTCAACGAAACTATCTTTGGGATCAGGCGGAAATTATTTTCCCGATTCAAGATGCACGCGGACTAAATGCCAAACCGATTTTTAACATTGATGGCAAAGCCTATAAGTTCGATTTTTCTGAACAAAGCCAAGGACAACGCGGTTTTGATCTGATGCATATCACCGCGAAACAATATCCTGAGCTAATTCAAAAATTCCAACAAGGCTTTAAGTTTAATCTGCAATTCAAGCTTGAAGGACTGAGTCAATTCAGCTTTATTCCAACCAGTTATGAAATGACTTACCAAGCTAAAGGCAATTGGGGCGATGTTAAATATGATGGACAAAGTCTGCCCTTTAAGAAGTCGAGCAAAAAACAACTATTTGCAGCCGACTGGAAAAATATCGCCCTAGGCAAACGTAACCTAGACAGCGTTTCGATGTGTGAAAATAGCCAATGTTTTTATGACCTGTTAAATACTCAAAGCTATCCTGTGAGCGCTGAAGTGGCTGCCTATGCTGCTCAAAGCACATCAGCAGCCAAAATTTCAGGGATTTCGACTCAGTTCCTACAAGCTGTCAATATTTATACTCAAACTGATCGCGCCATTAAATACGGCATCATGATCATGATTATTACCTTCGGTTGCTTCTTCTTATTCGAGGTTTTGAAAAGCCTTAAAATCCACCCTGTTCAATATGCTTTGGTCGCCGCGGCACAAGGGGTATTCTTTGTGTTACTGCTTTCGATCAGTGAATATTATGCCTTTGCCTTAGCTTACTTAGTCGCAGCATCTGCCTGTGTCGGCTTGATTACATGGTATCTCTACTTTGTGGTCAAAGGTTTTAAAGCGTCAATTCTGTTCGGCATTTTGCTCAGTGTGCTTTACAGCATGATGTATTTACTGCTGCAATCTAGCGGTAAAACCTTCCTCTTTGGTTCTATCCTTTCTTTCGTCCTCATCGCCTGTGTGATGTTCATCACCCGCCATGTGAATTGGTATCAATCTGAACCTCAAAGTAACTAATTACGATTGGGCGAAGTCTGCGCTTCGCCCAATTTTGAATTACATCCGAATGTATAAGGAATAAAACCATGTATCAAACCAGCTATTCAGCAATTAGCCAACTGAAACAACTCTGCCCTTTGCACAGTTCAATTGCGGCGTGTTTAAACCAATTACGCCAAGCCAAAATTCAGTTTTTAAATCTTGGTAGCATTGTGATTTGCCCACAACAACGCTGTATTCTATTTTTCCAACAACGCTGTCTGATGCAAATCGAAACTTTTTCAGCCTGATCAATTCAAAACCACACCGTACTAAGATCGTATCAAGTACAATTTATCCAAGTAATTTTTTGGGATAATAATCCAATGACGGTACAACGACTGCATGTCACTTCACGCTATTGCGAAGTCGCCATTTCAGGCACCTTAGTGCATTTGGCAGGTCAACTCGCCGATGACACCAGCGTCGATGTGAGCGCACAGACCCAGCAAACTTTAGACAATATTGATCGCTTACTGGCTGACGCAGGCACAGATAAAACCCATATCCTGTCTGTGCTGATCTTTTTAAAAGACATTGAAAAAGATTATGCCGCCATGAATGCGGTTTGGGATCAATGGATTGCTGAAGGACATCCTCCAGCACGTACCTGTGTTGAATCTAAGCTTTATGCACCTAATGTATTGGTCGAAATGACCGTTACCGCAGTGCGTCCAGATTAAATACTTCGCGCTGTTGCCAATTGATATTTGAGTAACCGCTCTGACTGCGCCATGATTGCGGTCGATTGGTTTTTAGTCGAAATTGTCACGTCATCCGCACCATCGGCAACCAAATCGGCACGTAATTGTTGTTCGGTTGGAATACTGCTGTAACGCAATACTCGATACCCCGCAAGTTCTAATAAACAGTCTTGATAATGCTTTTGATGTAAACGATTCACATAGGACTCATCTACAATTTCAATAATTGCCAGCACTTGATATTGATGATCTAAAATCACAAAATCGGCCATCAAACCCTGATATTTTCGACGCGTGTGTGCATATTTGGTGGTCAATAATGCATCAAAAGCGACATGTGCTAAAACTGTGTGCTCAGGTAAAATGGTATTTAAACGTACTAAGGTAATTTGTTCAGCAATATTTAAAATTCCACGTCGCTTGAGTGGGCTATCTTGAAGTCGTTTTTGTTTGACACGTTTAAAGCTATAGACTGTAAACAACAGCAATAGCACTATTGTTATAAAATAATACATCTCGATCATCCCTTAAATTTTTTTTATAATTGCCTTAGGCTTAATGCCTATTTTCTAATCAACTACTTTACTTGGTTACTTTCAAACTTATTTAGGTTCAAATCATTTGAATAGTGGTCACTTCAAAGTTTTCGTCTTTCCTGACATTTTTTCTTTGAAGCCGTAAAACAATGTATCACTCTATATTTATAATGAGCCTAAAGACAATATTCAAGTAGATATTGTCAGTATATGTTTCTATAAATTGTCGATTTCATTACAGATTGTGAAACCGACAGCATTTCTGTATCCAAGAACAGACATGAAGATTCATGTCTGTTCTTATTTACTTAACGAGACACTTTCGATTTTGGTTTGGCTTTGCCCGAAAAGGGTCTTTTTTCGCCTGTTTCACGTGGAGGTAAACCCGTATGCTGAGTCAAAATCTGACCTTTTTGTGGGCGTTTTTGTCCCGACTGTGTACGCGATTGTCCTTGTTCAGAACGTTTCGCGGAATCACCTGCCACACTTGAGTTCTTCTTACGCGCAGATTTATATTCGCCCTCAGCCGTGCCTTGCGGTTGATAGGTTGGAATCAAATGCTGCTTAGAATTCCCGATCAAATCCATCCGTCCCATTTCTTTTAAGGCGTCACGTAATAATGGCCAGTTGTTTGGATCATGGTAACGCAAGAATGCCTTATGCAAACGACGACGTTTATCGCCTTTGACAATATCGACGTTTTCAGTATAACGCGCCACTTTAGACAACGGGTTTTTGCCCGTATAGTACATCGTGGTTGCAGTTGCCATTGGCGATGGATAGAAGGTTTGTACTTGGTCGGCACGGAAATTATTTTTCTTCAGCCAAACTGCCAAATTCATCATGTCGTAATCGGTGGTACCCGGATGCGCCGCAATGAAATATGGAATTAAATACTGTTCCTTGCCTGCTTCTTTACTAAAACGCTCAAACATTTGTTTAAAACGATCATAAGTGCCGATGCCCGGTTTCATCATCTTCGATAATGGGCCTTGTTCGGTATGTTCAGGCGCAATTTTTAAATAACCACCGACATGATGCTGTACCAATTCTTTGACATATTCAGGGTTCAATACCGCTAAGTCATAACGTAAACCTGAACCAATCAGAATCTTTTTCACGCCTTTAATTTCACGTGCTTTACGATAGAGTTGTACTAAAGGTGCATGATCGGTATGTAAGTTTTGACATACGCCCGGATATACACACGACGGTTTACGACAATTCTTTTCAATCTCTGCATCATTACAATGCAAACGATACATGTTTGCAGTTGGGCCACCTAAGTCGGAAATAATGCCGGTAAATTGTGGCGCAGTATCCCGAATCTTTTCAATTTCACGCAAAATCGAATCTTCAGAACGGTTTTGGATAATCCGCCCTTCATGTTCAGTAATCGAACAGAAAGTACAACCCCCAAAACAGCCACGCATAATATTGACCGAAAACTTGATCATATCGAACGCAGGGAAACGCGCTTCTGCATAACTTGGATGAGGTAAACGTGCATAAGGCAAATCAAACACGTAGTCCATTTCCTCGGTCGCCAAAGGAATCGGCGGTGGATTAATCCACACATCACGTTCACCATGACGTTGCACTAATGCACGCGCATTACCTGGATTGGTTTCCAAATGCAAAATACGGTTGGCATGTGCATACAGCACCTGATCATTTGACACTTCTTCAAAAGACGGTAAACGAATCACCGCCAATTCACGCGGCGGTAATTTATGTTTAATCGCTTTGGATGGTGCAGCTCTTAACTGCACAATTTGGGTATCTTTATCGAGCTGATCGCCTTCACGCACGATTGGATTATTCACCACTTCTTTTTGGAAGTTTTGATATTGCGCCAGTGAATTGCCTTTGTCTTTTTCAACCTCACAGCCGTCGATGTCTTCAGTCATCACATAGGGATTGATGATCTGATCGACACGACCTACGGTATCGACATCATTACTGGCAATTTCAACGAATTTTGCTTTCGATTTTTTATTGTGCTTATTAATAATAAAGGCTGTACCACGTACATCAGTAATGTCTTGTACTTTTTCGCCTTTAGCCAAACGATGCATCACATCAATAATGGCACGCTCACCATTACCATACATCA
>JAVXBC010000177.1:0-5006 GCA_036660195.1 Acinetobacter sp. | reverse complement strand
GACTACTTTAGGTTTACCGTTTGAGATGCTATATCGTCATCCATTCCCAGGTCCGGGTTTGGGTGTACGTATTTTGGGTGAAGTGAAAAAAGAATATGCAGATATTCTTCGTCTTGCTGATGATATTTTCATGCAAGAGCTTCGTGCAAGCGGTTGGTATGATAAAACGGCGCAAGCCTTTGCTGTATTCCAACCTGTGAAATCGGTTGGTGTTGTAGGTGATGGTCGTCGTTATGCATGGGTAATTGCACTTCGTGCAGTTGAAACGATTGACTTTATGACAGCACGTTTTGCACACCTTCCTTATGATTTGGTTGATAAAATCTCGACGCGTATCATGAATGAAATTAAAGATGTTTCACGTGTTGTCTATGATGTTTCGTCTAAGCCACCAGCGACCATTGAATGGGAGTAATTTTCTAACGAAAATTATCTTTAAGAAAAGAGCGCCTAAGCGCTCTTTTCTTTTTATAATATTTGAAAATTAGTATTTTAATTAGAGAATAAAATGCCTTTACCAACTTACGATCAATTGATGCTTCCATTGATGAAGTTACTTTCAGAGCAACAAGAGGCCATTAAATTTGGTGAAATGGCTAGGCTTTTGGCAGAGAATTCAGGGCTGAGTCAGGAAGAGCTGAGTTTAAGATTATCAAGTGGCACAAAAACAATTTTTTATGATCGTACTGGTTGGGCTAAAACTTATTTAACTAAGGCTGGTTTGATAAACCAGCCAAAGCGTGGATTTTGTGAATTAAGCCCAGTAGGACGTCAATTAGATTTAGCAAAGTTGACAAGTATTACGAATGAGTTTTTGATGCAGTTCGACGGTTTCTCAAATTATAAATTAGGAATCTCCAAAGAAAATCAGGAAATTCAGCAAGAAAAAAATATTGATACAACACTATTACAGAAGTCAGATGACAAAAGAACGCCTGATGAAATAATCATAGAGACAACTGAATTATTAAAAGAATCATTAAAAAGTGATTTACTGAAATTGGTTAAAGAAAATAATCCTGCATTTTTTGAAAGACTCGTAGTTGATCTATTGGTTGTTATGGGCTACGGAGGCTCATATCAAGATGCTGCAAAAGCCATTGGTAAAACAAATGATGGTGGTATTGATGGAATCATTAGTGAAGATCGTTTAGGTTTAGACAAGATCTATATTCAAGCCAAACGTTGGGAAAATACAGTTGGACGCCCCGATATCCAACAATTCAAAGGTGCATTGGCAGATCAAGTAGCGAAGAAAGGTGTATTTATTACGACTTCCACTTTCAGTAAGGAAGCAAAAGAGTCTGCAGCTAAGTCAGGAATTGTTTTAATGGATGGTGATAAACTCACTTCATTAATGATTGAGTTTGGTTTAGGTGTTCAAGTCGAGAGAAGTTTCCACATCTATAAAATTGACCAAGATCGGTTTGATGAAGATAATTTTTAAGGACGCGAAAGCGTCCTTTTTTATCTGATCAGCTTTGAACTGGCTCAAAGCTGATCACCTGATTACGACCGTTTTGCTTGGCTCGATATAAGGCAATATCTGCTTGTTTAATAAGGGATTGAAGATCGACGTATTCTTGATTGAGTCGGGAAACCCCAATCGAAATAGTGAAATTGACTAGTTCACTATTTTTAATCTTGATCGGATGCGATTCGATATTTTTTCGTAAACGATTGGCAATCATTACGGCATCTTCTAATGAGGTTTCAGGTAGCAAAACCACAAACTCCTCTCCACCGAAGCGAGCCAATACATCAGCACTCCGCATTTCTTTACGGGAAAGATCGGCAATCTTCTGTAATACCTGATCGCCAATGTCATGGCCATAGGCATCATTAATCTTTTTAAAATAGTCAACATCAAACATCAGTAAGCAAATTGATTTATACGGTGGCCAAGCATGAATTTTCTTATCCGCAATGAATTCGAATTGACGTCGATTATTCAATTTAGTCAGTTCATCCGTATGCGCAAGCTCTCTTAACATATGTCGATCCCACTCATCTAACATGGAGCGTAAAAAAGTGCGACGCGCGTTTAAGGTATTGTTCCAGCTGGCATAAAGACTAAAAAAAACTATTGGGATATATACCAATAAAAAGACCAAAATTTGTTGAAGATTGTTTAGATAAATGACGCCTCCAATCACCACAGTGCTAATCAATAACGTGGTTAAAATGGATATGCGGAAGCGTACATGGATGGAAAGGCCTCCAAATAATAAAAAAATGACAAATGCATATTGGTAAAAATAGACATTTGGACTATTCGATTGTGTCAGCAGCCAAAACCAAATTGCAGCTCCTAGTGCGCATGAAATGGGTAATAATACATCGAGGATTAAAATGTCTTTACAATATTTAAACATCAAACCGACGATGACAATAAAACAAGATACTGATATAACTCGGGTAATGCCCGAAAGAAAGGCAATATCAGGTAATAAAAACCAGTCTGCAAAGAAATACAAAAGACCGACTAGTTGGGCGTATAAATTGACTTGAATTAAATAATAACGATGATGCTTGTGTTGATAATCGTAATAACATTGTTTGAATTGTTCAGGGATAGTTGCATTATCGCTTTTTAATGCCACTTCAATCACATTGCGGTTATGCGGATCACATAGTTGAGATGGTAGGATAAAACTATCAGCAGGCATCTGTGCCGCATGGTGCGACAACCTTGATTCATAGTCTTGCCCCTGCCCTAATTGGGTTTGCGCAAGAGTTTCCTTATGCATTGGCGACCCCATTATTGTCAATTTTTCTTTTTTTCAAAAAATAATCTTTATTTTTGCTGATAGAAATACTTTATGTTCTTGAACGTCAATTTTTAAAAATGAGTATTTTGTTTTCTTATTCTATCTTATAAATTGAACTAAATAATAGTGATATTGATCAAGTTTATCGTAAGAATGTGACATATTGTCGCAAAGTATCATCTTTCAGATTTCTAGTATCAAGTCTTAGATATATAAAGTCACCCTAGTGTGTTATTAAGTTAATGATATCTAGGATAAATACAGTAACCAAGAATAAAGGTGGCGAAGTGTCATACTCAGAAGCTAGTGAAAAGAATAATCATCCATCCATTTTAGAATTTACCATTCGTTCAGCTGAAATTGGGAAAGGGACGATTATCAAACGTGCCTTACCGAGCCGCAATAAAAGAATGGTCGGCGCATGGTGCTTTCTTGATCATGCTGGACCAGTCAATTTCCCGGCAGGAGAGGGTTTAGATGTGGGTCCACATCCGCATATCGGTTTGCAGACCTTTACGTGGATGATTGAAGGCACCATGATGCATACCGACAGCCTCGGTTCAAAGCAGTTAATCCGCCCTAAACAAGTGAATTTGATGACGGCAGGCTATGGGATTTCGCATACTGAAGTCGCACCTGAAACCGAAACCCAAATGCACGCCGCGCAGTTATGGATTGCATTACCCAATGACAAGCGCAATATGTCGCCGCAATTTGATCACTATCCTGAGCTTCCCGTAATCATTAAAGATCAGATTGAATTTACCGTTTTAGTTGGTGAATTTTTACAAACAATTTCTCCTGTAGATGTGCACACGCCATTGGTCGGTGTGGATTTGACCGCACAAACCAATACCAAAACCAGCATTCCACTGAATCCAAATTTTGAATATGCTTTCATGGCGCTTGAGGGAATAGCACATATTCATGGACATGAATTGAATGCTGATAATTTGATTGTTTTGGAACAAGGTTTATCTGAAATTGATATTGAGATCATGCAGGGTCAGCGCATCTTGTTGATTGGCGGTGAACCGTTTGAGTCAGAAATTTTACTGTGGTGGAATTTTGTTGGAAGAACCATGGAAGATATGCAGCTCGCACGTGAGCAATGGATGAACCATGATAGACGCTTTGGACAAATCCCAGATTATGCAGGTAAGCGTTTAAAAGCACCTGAATTACCTGAACACATGCGAGCATCAAAATGAGTCTTATCACAAAAACCTAAGTCAGTACGATTTCTGAAGTGAATTTCTAAGCAAACCGTGAAAAATAAGAAAGCATTAAGCGTTGCGTTATATTAGAACAACGCTTGTCACCAGATATGCACGAAAAACTGCTCAATATCTGCAATAAAACCCTAGTGACGCAAACTTTGTTACGCAGTTTCGACATTCAAACCACGCTTTTGTAAGATGAAACTGCTATGGTACTCCTGCTAAACACCAGTCAAAAGCAAACGTTCAAAGGAAATATGAACGTATTGCATATTAAAAGCAGGTCTCACCATGATTACCTTACATTATCTACAATGTTCACGATCATTCCGTATTTTATGGGCATTAGAGGAACTTGGGATAGATTACCAAGTTGAGTATCATCAACGAACCGCCAGTTACGCAGCACCAGAGGTTTTCAAAGCGATACATCCTCTAGGTAAAGCACCAATTTTGGTGGATGATGGGGATGTGATTGCTGAATCTGCGGTGATTTTAGATTATTTGCAGCAACAGTACGATGGTCAACAAAAGTTCAAACCTCAGTTGCATGCGCAACAACGTCAATATAACTATTGGATGCATTATGCCGAAGGCTCGCTCATGCCGTTATTGGTGATGACTTTGGTGATGAATAACGTCAGTAAACATGTACCCTGGGTGATTCGACCCGTTGCGCGGAAAATCACAGATGGCGTGAAAGCGGGTTTTGTTCGACCTCGAATGAAAGAACATGTTGAATTTCTTGAGCAATATTTATCTGAACATGAATTTTTTGCAGGCGATTTTTCTTTTGCAGATATTCAAATGTCTTTTCCTTTAATCGCAATTCAAAATCGTTTACACGGCAAATATCCTCAGATTCAGGCTTTTGTGCAGCGTGTTCAGGAGCGTTCGGCTTTTCAACGCGCTGAGCAGAAAAATTTAGATGCAGAATGTGCATAAGTACTAAATCCTTCAAATTAAAAAAGGAACGATCAATCGTTCCTTTTTTAATGCCGAATCAATCGATCAT
>JAVXBC010000176.1:0-5053 GCA_036660195.1 Acinetobacter sp. | reverse complement strand
TACAAAGATATTCATTCTATTAAGGTTTTCGTGGAACATCTTAATAAAATTAATAGCTTGCATCATATTGGTGCAAATTAAACCCCGTGGGGGGTATCAAATTTTAAAAATTTGGGCCTAAGCGGACACCGCCCCCCTTTCTCATTTGTAAAAAAAACGTCGATTTTCGGAAAAGTAAATAAACTATTTATTGAAAATCATAAATTTAGGTTAATTTTTCAAAAAATTCAGATTTTAAGGTGAAAAAATGGCTTTGACTGAACAGATGAAAAAATTCGCACATGCTAAGTTGAAAACTGGTGAAGATGGTCGCCAATTGTCCAATAAGCAGGCAGCTATTGAAGCGGGCTATTCAGAAAAGTCAGCAGGGTCAAAAGGCAGTCAATTAGCAAAAGATCCCGAGGTATTAAATTATCTGGACGGGCTTTTAAAATCAGGGGGGCAGGGGGCGGGCTTTGTATTTGAATCTATGCCTCTTGGTGAAGCTGCAATACAAGCCGACATCAAAGAGATGGAGAGTGTAACAAATTCGCTTGAGTATTTGCGATCAGTTTATAGAAACTCCCGATTAGAACGGAAAGTTCGTATTGAAGCGGCTAAAGCTGCTTTGCCTTATGAGTTTGGCAAAGTTGGAGAAATGGGTATCAAGCAAGGCCGTGACGCTGTAGCAGATGATGTTTCTGAAAATGATGATGACTTTGCGACAGCTGGAAATCAGCGAGCAGCGCGAGGCCAACAAAGAGTGAGTTGATATGTCTTCAATGTCCCCAATTTGGACTACAGCTTGCCCAGATTGGGAAAAGAAGATTCTAGCAAAAGAATCCCTGATTGCTTGCAAGCCGTTATATCCAGATGAAGCCGAAATGGCTCTAAACGTATTTAAAAAGCTTACGTTAGTTGATGTTGCAGGCAAGCCGAAAGTTGGCGAAGTTACAGGGCAGTGGGTTCTAGATTTTGTTGGTGTGATTTTTGGCGCTTATGACTACGAAAAAAATGAGCGCTTAATTAACGAATTTTTTCTACTGATAAGTAAGAAAAATACGAAGTCTACACTTGCCGCAGGCATCATGCTGACAGCGATTATTTTAAATGACCGACATTCGGCTGAATTTATTATTTTGGCACCAACGAAAGAGGTTGCTGATAATTCTTTTAAACCAATTCGAGACATGATTCGCGAAGATCTCAAATTGAAGGCTCTGTTTAGCGTGTCTGAGCATACTCGCACTGTAACGCATAGAAAAAC
The DNA here is from genome assembly GCA_036660195.1 of Acinetobacter sp. Lineage (GTDB taxonomy): Bacteria > Pseudomonadota > Gammaproteobacteria > Pseudomonadales > Moraxellaceae > Acinetobacter. The sequence continues at coordinate 3,807 of JAVXBC010000176.1, read as the reverse complement.
CAAGGCAACTTTGTCTGTTGTGGCAGCGGATAAGCGTGCAGATCGTTGGGCAGGTGCAGACTTTTGGATGACATGTGCTTACAAGGAAAGATTGGTTATTGAAACAATCATTGATTTGAGTGATGTCATTGTTGTAGGGCTTGATGGTGGTGGTTTGGACGACTTGTTTGGTATGGCAGTCATGGGGAGGGATAAAGATGATCGAGGTCGCTGGTATCTTTGGACTAAAGCCTGGGCGCATGAAATTGTTTTGGAAAGACGTAAGGAAATTGCACCAGCATTACTTGATTTTAAGGATGATGGTGATTTAACCATTGTCAAAAATTTGGGCGAAGCAATTTCGCAAGCTGGAAAAATTATTAAACGTTTAAATAACAGTGGGAAACTTCCAGAAAAACATGCCATCGGCATGGATAAATTGGGTATGCCATCAATGCAAGACGGCTTAATTGCTGAAGGTGTTGATTTTGAGAAAATGGTTGCAGTGCCACAAGGTTATATGCTTTCAGGATATGCACAAACTTTAGAGTGGAAACTTGCAGAAGGGGAATTGTTACATGCTGGCCAGCGCATGATGAACTGGTGCGTGGGTAATGCAAAAGGAGTACTGAAGGGAAATGCTTTGATGATTACTAAACAAGAATCTGGACGTGGCAAGATTGACCCATTGATGGCGTCAATGAATGCGTGTGCAATTATGTCTCAAAATCCTGAAACGCCAACAGAAAGCTATGGGGTGTATTTTGTGTGACACGAAATGAAAATATAAAGCAAGAAATTGGGCGACAATGGAGCCTGCAAAACCATTATGGGGCCTGCACAACAGCAGGCAAAACAGATAAAGAGATCGCTCACATTGATGAGCGATTTTTTTTGGCTTGTGAAAAGTTGGAAGCACTTCAAGCAGGCTTGAAACGAAGTAAAAATTAGGAGTTATTTACTCATGAATCAAGCATATAGCTTGCTCACAATTAAATCTATTGATGAAGAAAAGGGGATGATTTATGGCATTGCCACAACTCCCGTAACTGATCGAGTCGATGACATTGTTGAGCCACAAGGTGCGAAGTTCACATTGCCATTACCCTTTTTATGGCAGCACAACGACCAAAAGCCAATAGGGAATGTGGTCGAAGCCAATGTGCAGGATGAAGGGATTGCTGTTGGTATTCAGATGGTTAAAGCCGATCAAGTTGAATCAGCTGTGCTTAAGGAACGACTTCAAGAGGCATGGGACAGTATCAAGACTGGCCTTGTGCGTGGCTTATCGATCCGTTTGCGTGGTCTAAAGGTCGCAGACATTCAGCATTCCTGGGGAATGCATTTCTTTGAATGGGAGTGGCTTGAGCTTTCTGCTGTAACCATTCCTGCAAATCAGGAAGCAACAATCACTAGCGTTAAATCATTTTGCAATGTTGAAAAACAGTCAAAACAACAATCATCAATTGCAGAGAAATCTGTTCCATGTGAACCGCCAATGAATAAACAGTCAGTGAATAAGCACTTGGTTGTGAAATTGGTTGAAACAACGAAATCTTGTGGAGTAAAACTCGTATGAAATTAGCTGAACAAATTGCAAAACTAAAAGCAAATATTAAGTCACACCAAGACCAAATTGTTGTGAAGTCTGGCGCCTCAATCTCTAAAGGTCAAACGCCAGATGAAGGCACAGAAAAGGAAATTGAATCCCTTCAAAGTGATCTTGTTGTAATGCAAAAAAATCTTGATCGTTTAGAAGGTATTCAAAAGTCGCAAGCTGGATGGGCGGATAACTCAACTCCAGTCGCAGGTGAAAATACTGAACAGGGTGTTCAAACGACTCAGGGCAAGACTGTAGTACAAACGGAAAGCAATCTGCCAAAAGGTTATGGCTTTACATTAATGGTTAAATCCATGGCTGTTGCTACAGCTTCAGGTGGTGCTGTTTCAGCTGATACGGTTTTAAAAAGTTGGGGTGTTCCTGACTCAGTGTGCAAAGCAGTGACACAAAAAGCTTTAATTGGTTCAACCACGGAGGCGACATTTGGAGCGTCATTGGTTGAACTTCAAAACTATACAGGTGAATTTATTGAATTGCTGCGAGGCAAAACTGCAGTAGATAAGTTGGCACCGAAAATGCGACAAGTCCCTTTCAATATTAAAGTTCCATCACAAACTGGTGCGGCTTCAGTTGGTTGGGTAGGTGAGAAAAAACGTAAGTCGACGACCAATCCTACATTTGGCAATTTAACTCTAACCAAGTCTAAGGTTGCGGGCATTGTTCTTTTATCTGATGAGTTAGTGCGTTTTTCAAATCCGAAAGCAGATGGACTTGTATTGGATGACTTGTTGAAATCTACCGCAACATTTATTGATAGTCAGTTTTTTGATCCCGACAAAGCAGAAAGTGATGACAGTCCAGCGTCAATTTTGAGTGGCTTGGTCGCAGTACCAAGCTCAGGCGTGACAGGTGCAGCAATTGAGGCTGACTTGGCATTGGTTATGGGGCAAATCACTGATGCTGGACTAAGCCTTGAAGGGGCAACATGGGTGATGTCTGAAACTCGCGCTGCACAGTTGAGTATGTTACGAGATGCCTTAGGGAAAAAATACTTTGAAGGGATGAACATTAACGGTACGAAAGAGCTTGTGACATTACCAGTTGAAATCTCTGCTGCTTGTGTAGACAAGATTGCATTAGTTTTGCCAGGGCAAATTCTATTAGCAGATGATGACTCGATGGATTTTGCGATCAGTACAGAAGCAACAATCAATATGGGAACGGATGCAGCACCGAACTGGGTCAATTTATATGAAAATAACTTGATGGCTATTCGTGCTGAACGTTTCATTCGTTGGAAGCCACGTGGTAAAGCTGCTGGTTATATCCAGTTCTAAGTTTGGTTACTTCAAGGCCCCTTTATTTAAAGGGGCTTTTTGTTGAGTTGAGAAAATGCCAAAAGTTAAATATTTGAAAGATCTTTGTTCGGGTGTCGCTGGCACTGTACATGATCTGCAAGACTATGAAGCAAATGTACTCATTCAATTGGGTGTAGCTGAAATCTTTGATGAAAAAGCTGCGGCTAAGAAAGCAGAAATTGATCGTTTTGCAGCTGAAAAAGCTAAAGCGGAACGCCTGGCTGCTGAAGATGTATATGAACATATACCAGCTAATGTTTTATTAACTTTAAATGGGCGACCAGTAGTTGATGAATTTGGAAGCATGGTGCAAGAGCCAGAATTGCTTTTAGTTCCTGAGAATCCAGTCAAGAAAGGCTCTAAAGCATCTAAATAAGGGGTGAAATCAATGGTTTTTTTTAGCAATGTATTTCGCAAAAAATCCTTGTCACCTGTCAATGGTGGTGGCGGATGGCGAATCTTGGAACCATTCATGGGAGCATGGCAGCGAAATATTGAGCTAAGCCAAGAAGATCAACTTTCATTTCATGCTGTTTTCGCATGTATTTCAATCATTTCGAAAGATATTGGCAAATTGCCTTTAGAGCTTCGAAAAAAAGAGAATGGTGTTTGGGTTAAGACTAGCGATAAAGACCTACCTTTTTTTGATAAGCCTAATCATTTTCAAACTATGCAGCAATTTCTTGAGTATTACATTATTTCAAAAGAAACACATGGTAATACATACGTTTTAAAGCTGCGAAATTTTAAAGGTGATGTAGAGCAGTTGATTGTGCTCAACCCGGACAATGTTAAACCTCTTGTCAGTGATGAGGGTGATGTTTTTTATCGTATAGGAATAGATAAGCTTGCAAAACAGCAAGAATCTATCATTTTGCCTGCTTCTGAAATCATTCATGACCGTTGGAA
>JAVXBC010000175.1:0-5063 GCA_036660195.1 Acinetobacter sp. | reverse complement strand
TACAGCTTTATTGAGGCGAAGCAAGCGGTTTCTTGGAATTAATAATTGAGTGGTTATTTCTTACACAAATAAGGCTGAAAATGCGCCATTTGATCTAACAGATGCTCTTCTTTATTTTTTTCTTGCCAATGTAATGGTCGGCAATCAATGTACTCACAATATCCCGAGCCTTCATAGTTCTGATTATCCCAAAGCAATTGATATTCAAAACTGCCCACGTACCCTGCGCCCAAACCAAATTTATAATCGCCGCGACTTTGGGCTTTTAAGTGAAAAATAATGTCTTCATTTTGTTGATATTGCCAAATGAACTCTCGCGGCAGATACATCTCCCGCCCATTTGGTGTTTGAACTTTTGGATAGACACGCGTGACATCAAAAATAACTTGATGATCATAAAGCGTTGTCGTTTGATTGGACTGAATTTCAATTCTTGAAACCACAATGTTATTCCACTGATTTCTGAGTTCAGACAAAATGATTTGCAAATCAGCATTGACCTGAATAATTTGATAAGTAAAGAAATGGAATGCTATGAAAGGTAAATAAATCGCCCTCGCATGTCTTAAAATGCCATTGGCTTGTATTTCATATTTTTGGTTTTTATAAATAATTTCGCCTTCACACTGGCAGCGGACATACCAATAATCCCCGATGCCCCACTGCAAAGCTGAGTGGTTTTCAATTTCAGCAGCGCAAGTCACCTTAAGATGACAGCTAAGTTCGTCATCCGTTCGGTTAAAATAATAATGTGGTAAATCGACGTGGATTTGATCTACATCTAAAAACTGATAATGATCAACTTCTAACTGACATTGTTCTTTCGCACTATAACTTTTCAAATGCCCGACTGATGCAGCACTGGTGGTGACTAAAACGGTTGCTGTATCAATTGCCGTTGTGTCAATTGCGCTGGCATTGTAACAAATTGGGATGCGTGGCTGCCCCATCAAACTAATAAAATTCAAATAATGAAAGGGCTCAGGCAGATTCGGTAAAATTAATGCCTGATAAACAATTTTAAATAAACCTTTGGGCGGATGAAAAGTTAAAGCATCTGATTTATTGAGGTTCAGCAGCTTTAATTGATTGTTATTCATCAATTTAGCCATACTGAACCTCCATTTTTTAGCTTATTATTTTTGGATCATTTTTTTTAGCGAATAACGTCGTTACGAAGCCTGATAGCACATATAGGATGCAAACAATTAAGATACCTACAGGAATGTTGTACGTGATTGCAGAAAAAATCAAGACCACAGGCAACATCACAACAAAAGGTACACGTTTGCGATCCATTTGTTTAAATGAATAGTATTTGATATTTGAGATCATCAATAACCCAACACTTACCATAACGACAGCATTGATGGCCTGAACCACAATATCTTTTAAATCAAATACAAAAGGAAAATCTCGCCCAACCCATACAATTGAGATGACAGTCACCGCGGCTAGTGGGCTTGCGATTCCAATAAAATAACGCTTATCGACCACGCCAATTTGTACATTGAAACGCGCTAAACGAAATGCAGCACAGGCGGTATAAACAAAACAGCACGCCAAACCAACACGACCTAAATCATGCAAACTCCAGCTATACATGAGAATTGCAGGGGCAACACCGAAAGCTAAAAGATCAGATAAAGAATCGTATTGTTCGCCAAATGCACTTTGCGCACCAATTGCACGTGCCACGCGACCATCCAAACCATCTAACAACGCAGCCAAGAAAATGGCATAAATCGCTTGATTAAAATTACCATTCATACTGGCAATAATTGAATAAAAGCCTGATAGCAATGCCGCCGTTGTGATTAAATTTGGCCATAAATAAATGCCACGGCGTTTTACTTTTTGCCCTTCATGGGTTTGCTCTTCTTCTTCAACTTCAAACGTAATGCCATCAAATGGATGGTCATCTTTGGTTAAATCAGATTCAGGTTTAGGAGAATTTGTCATTATTTTTTAATTCCTCAAGATATTTTGACGCAAGCGGGCTATTCGCCCACCAACCAACGTACCGCAGCGTGACCACCATTTTCACTCATCTTCAAATGAGGGAATAGCCATTGCAACGCTTGATCTGCATCTTCTGAAAATTTCCACGGTGGATTAATCACCAACAACCCACAACCGTTTAAGCCAACAGGCGTATCATCTGGCCAAACACAAATTTCACAAATCAATTGACGGCGAATACCAGTTTTAAACATTTTCTTTTCAAAACGTTCAATCATTGCGCGGTCTTTAATTGGATACCAAACAGCAAAAACACCTGTCGGCCATTTGGTATGCGCGACGTGCAAAAGCTCAACCAATTGCGGAAAATCTTTTCGTTCAAGCTCGTAAGGCGGGTCAATCATGACCAATCCACGCTTTTCTTTCGGTGGAATTACCCCCAGCAAACCCTCATAAGCATCACGCTCATGTAAGCCCATACGTTTATCATAAATATTATGATCTAACTGTTGAAATACGTCTCGCTGCATTTCAAACACAGTGGCTTTATCCATTTCACGCATGGCTTGTAACGCAAACCAAGGAGAACCTGGATAGCTCCCCTTACCTTCTTTGGCACGCAAATCATCAACAATCTTTAAAAATTGCTGAACACCTTCAGGCGCCTGACGCTTTTCCACTTCACCTAATTGTACTAAACGATGAATACCCGTTAGAAATTCGCCTGACTTTTGCGACGGCGCAAGTGATAAATTATATTTACCTGCTCCACCGTGCGTATCAATGTAGCGGTACGGTTTATCTTTGGTATTTAAACGATTCAGCAGTTGCAGTAAAAGCACATGCTTCATAACATCGGCAAAGTTACCCGCATGGAAATGGTGACGGTAATTCATGTTGACAATTATTCCTCAATTCAGAGGATAGTTTAACATGAAAATAGAGGCTATTCTTTAACGTAGAAGTGATCGTCTAAAATCGAATGACAATCAAACAAATATTTTCACTGGAGTGATATGCAATTCACCTCAACTTCACTCTCTCGTCAACTTGATTCTTGGAATTTAGATCAAGTACTTGATGATTTAAATGAATATGGATTCGCAATAATTGATGATACCTATTCAATTGAATATACCCAGTCTTTAGTTCAAGAATGTTCAACTCATCTTGCTGAATTTAGAGCAGCAGGCGTACAAAGCGGTGTTATCAGTCACATTCGTAGCGATCATATTTTATGGATTGATGATCAATTACCGATTGCACAACATCATCTACACGCGTTACAGCAGTTATCTGAAAATTTAAACCAAGCGTTTTATTTAGGCATTAAAGAAGTCGAAGCACATTTTGCGTGTTATAACGCAGGCGAATTTTATGCTTTGCATCGTGATAATCCACAACAGAAAAATGACCGTGTGATTTCAACTGTGTTTTATTTACATGAACATTGGCAAGCCGATTGGGGCGGACAATTACGCCTACAAGACAAGCAAAATGATTGGCATATCATCGAACCACAACCGAATCGTTTAGTGATTTTTCAGAGCGATTTATTGCACGAAGTCTTACTTTCCAAGCAGCAACGACTTTCAATCACCGCATGGTTACGCAGCGGTAATTCAATTTGGACAGCTTAAGCCCTTTTAATTATTAAAACCAACCCGATATAGCTATTCATAACTGAAGTATTGGAACATTCGATGGCTGATGAAATCAAACAAGTAATCGCGCGACTAGGTGAAACAGATCAATTGTTTTTATCTAACAATACGCCTGAACTGGCTCTAGAACGCGCTGATTTGCGTTTGCAATTGGTGACGATTAGCCACCTACGTCAGGAACAACTGCATTTTCTACAAGAAGCAATCGTGTTGCTCGAACAAGCACGCATTGAATATGAAGAAATGCCTTTGCGTTTATATTTGAATTTGTCTCTTCAATTGGCGAAGGCATATATGCTGTACTTTGAACTTACAAAAGAGCAGCGCTTTGCCTTAATTACCCAGCAAATTTTAAAACCGCTTGCCTATAATGAAGATGTCGATATTTATTTCTTTTTAGCGTATTCATCAGCCGCCAAGCAAGAACTTGCGTTAACGCAGCACTGGTTAAAGAAATATTTCTCCTGCCTAAATCATGATCAAGAATTAATTCACAGCCACCCCGCTTTTAGCGTAGCGCGTCAGCAAGATTGGTTTAAAAAATTGATTTTACCTAAAGCTCACTAAGTGAGCTTTCATCGTTTTCAAGAAGGCATACTATCTACATGTAATTGCTGATTCAGCTCATCAATTACAATTGCCCATTCATCATCTTTTTTCCAATTACTGATTATAAAATCGTGCTGCGCCTTCGACCAAAATGGTGCTTTATGTAATGGAATGTCCGAAGTCAATTGATGCGTGTCAATAAACTGATCGATTGCATCTGCACTTGCATCTAACCCCAATTGCTCAAATAAAAGTTCTAAAGTCGGTTGTTGCACAAACATTATTATTCCCCTTAGCCTAACTGCTCTTTTTACATTAAACCGATAAAATGATTCGGTCAGTTACTTCTCTATACAGCTTGTTATTTTTTGTTCTTGATTAAATATTCAGGCATAAAAAAACGCCCTCAAATGAGAGCGCCCTTAACTTATCTTAAAGATAAATTAGTTTAACATGTCAGCAATAGCAGCACGTTCATCTTCAAGTTCTTGAAGTGTAACGTTCATGCGCTCACGGCTGAATTCATCAATTTCAAGACCTTCAACACGTGTATATTCGCCATTTGCACAAGTTACTGGCACACCGTACATCACGCCTTCTGGAATACCATACGAACCGTCAGAAGGAATACCCATTGTTACCCATTCGCCGTTGGTGCCAAGCGCCCAATCACGCATATGGTCGATTGCAGCATTTGCAGCAGAAGCAGCTGAAGACAAACCACGCGCTTCGATGATCGCAGCACCACGTTTACCAACGGTAGGAAGGAATGTGTTTGCATTCCAGTCTGCATCGTTGATTTTGTCTTTTAAGTTTACGCCATTTGCAGTCGCAAAACGGTAGTCAGCATACATTGTTGGAGAGTGGTTACCCCAAACTGTAAGATTT
>JAVXBC010000174.1:0-5094 GCA_036660195.1 Acinetobacter sp. | reverse complement strand
ATGTAAATATTGCTGCTGTAGTATCGGGTATCGGGTATCGGGTATCGGGTATCGGGTATCGGGTATTCAAGAAGATCATCGGGCATTTGTACTAGTTAAAGGCGTTGCCCGTATTCCTGAAGCTGGTAAATCGAACACTGATAAAAACCGACATGGTGATAGTGGTATTGCTCACTTGCTTTGTGACTTTGCGAGTTGCAATCCTGAAGCGCCAATTGAATTTATGTCAATTTCAATAAGCCTAGAGTCAGATGAGTTCGGTGCTGATTTAGAAAGCTTACTTTCAGATTTTAATTATATGTAGTAGAGAGGAATAGAAATGCAATTAAAAACCTTAGTTGAAAATTTAAATAATTTTCTTGAAAAGAATCCTGACCTTGCTGATCAGCAAGTTTTTCTTTGGGATGAACATGGAGAAAAATATATAGGTTTTGACAACTATATGAAATTTCGACATAAAGCCTTTGTTGAAAAAGGTGAAGATGACACCAATCAACTTGGTGAAGAAGAAGTCTTTTTCACTGTTAAAGATTATAAAGATTTCATAGGCGATTCTAAAATTACTAAAAAGGATTTAGCTCAAATTATTTTACTTTAATTGAAACGGGGTAGCGTTAGATTGCGGGAATAATCTAACGCATTTCACTAATAGTTATTTTTGAAAAAATAATTTAATACCCTTTTGTATCCAGCGCCAATAAAAAATAATTCGATACTTTGAAACCTCCTTACTACTTAATACAAGATAAGGCTCATTTGTTTGAGATGCCAAACCTTGTAATCCTTTAAACTCTTTAGTTGTAATGTAATTGTAGGTGGGATTTTTGAGTGGTGGTGACCACTTTTTTATATTTGTTTTGGCGACATGCTTACCGTGAGAAGTAGACAAAACAATTTCTTTTTTAACATTCTGATCTTTTAAAATTCTTGCCAAGCTTACTTTTTGTTCACCAATCATATACCAGTAGACTGGATTTATTTTTTTATGATGTGCCTCATAAGCTTTAAGAATTAATTGTGCCCCATCACTTTTTTGAAAGTCTTCTAATAAAAGATAAGTATCAAATCCTAGTTTTAAATGGACTGAAAAAATAACTATAGATTTATCTTTGTCATTTTCAATTGTGTAAGTATCTATGGAAGCCTTATGTGTTTGTGTACCATCTTCTTTGATTGTAAAGTAGGCTCTAACACTTACAGACTTTTTCCGCCAGTATGTCTTTACTGCTAAATAAAACGCTATGCTTCCAAGTAATAAAGTTAAAAGAGGAACATATTTTAAATATGGATTAAAAAAACAAAGCCAATCCCAAACATTACAATGTTTCTCAGTGCTAAAAAGAAATACATTATAAAATTCCATAACCTATCCACCCCATAAAAAATCAGCATTATATTGCGACAAAAATAAAAAATCTGATCTAAATGATAGGAAGCAGTTCCATCTAAACAATGAAATCCTAAACATCAAAAATAATGCCAATACTGATATTGGCATTTTTTCATGGCTAAGAAAGACAAAAAGTCTAAAGACAATCGTGCTGCTTTGGATGCCCCGCAAACAGCCGACATTGGCTGGATCAATCAGCAAGAACACCCTGCGCTAGGTCTAACGCCTGCACGTTTAAATCAACTGTTACGAGCTGCTGAAGCTGGTGACTTGACTGCACAAGCTGATTTAGGTGCAGACATGGAAGAACGTGACGGTCATATTTTCAGCGAATTAGATAAACGAAAACAAGCTGTTAAGTGTCTTGAATGGTCGGTAATACCGCCTAAAAATGCGTCAATAGAAGAAATAAAATTGGCGGCTGAAGTACATGAATGGGTTGATGATATTGAAGATTTCGAAACCGTAATTTTTGATGCAATGGATGCAATCGGTCATGGTTATAGTTGCCAAACAATCGAATGGCAACGTGTCGGTAGTTTAATTCTACCTGCATCATTTGAGCATTCCTTAGCCCGTGATTTTAAAACACCATTAAATAAACCGAATGAATTACGGCTTAATGATTACTCAGTTGACGGTGCAGAATTTTGGGACTACGGCTGGCTGGCTGCTATTGATCAAATCAAGATTGCTGCAAACAGTCAGCAACAACCTGATCCGTCAAAGTTTGTGCCTGTGATTGTAGTAACAGAGTTACAAACAAAAATCGCAAAGTTAGAAGGTGCAGCTCAAACAAATGACATTGAAACACTCATTATCGCGGCATGTGGTGATGGGCGTTTATTGGGTGATGGCATGAAAGCTTGGGCAACCAATCTTGGTGAAACTAATCCTCAAGCTCTCAAAGAGTTTCTTGATACAGCGCCAAAAATTCCAGCATTGAGTGGCAAGCAAACTGAAACTATTGCAGCCAATCATCAACAACAACAGCAACAACATACACCTGAAGCGTTACATGTCGCTAATTTAATGGGAGTTACGTTGTAATGAGTAGCATTTTAAGAAATGGGCGTGATCGTAAAACGCCCCGTCGTGATCTTGGTTTAATGGTTTTAGCAGTAAAAGCGGATGCGGTAATTCATGCGGGCTTAATGGTTTGTGTTGATGCAACGGGTTATGCCATTGAAGCTAAAGCGGATGCAGACCTTATTTTTATGGGTCGTGCTGAGGAGTTTATTGATAACACTGGAGGCACAGATGGAAGCGCTCAAATCACAGTGCGTAACAATAGCGCCTTTTTATATGAAAACAGCTCAACTGATCCAGTGACACAAGTTTCAATTGGTCAGGTTTGTTTTATTCAAGATGGGCAAACAGTAGCAAAAACGAACGGAGCTGGAACGCTTTCTAAAGCGGGTCGAGTGGTTGGCGTAGATAACGATGGAGTATGGATCGAATGAATGTAAGTGGCGCAGCAGTTGACGGAATTTTCGTAAACCTATCAAAGCTTTTTAACAATGCGTTTACCAGTGAACAAACGCAATGGCAAGAAATTGCCATGGAAGTACCAAGTAACGGAGCTTATATGGATCACCGTTGGTTGGGCAACTTTCCTGTAATGAAGGAATGGATTGGTAAAAAGAATATCAAAAAGCTGGATGACTATCAGTATCTTGTCAAAAACAAAGCGTATGAATCAACAATTGAAGTCGAACGTAATGATATTGAAGATGATCAGCTTGGTCTTTATGCGATCCAAGCAACAAATGCGGGTAGCGCGGCAAAAAAAACATCCTGATCAATTAGTATTCCAAGCTGTAAATAGTATTTTTACTGCCAAGTGTTTTGATGGTCAACCAATGGTTTCGGCTAATCATAAAGTCGGGAAAAGTACTGTCAGTAATAAAGGTACAAAAAAATTATCTACAGATAGCCTTGCAGCGGCAGAACTCTCTTATGGGGCTGGTCGTAAAGCAATGATGGAATTAGTAGATGAAGATGGCGAGTCATTGGATGTGATCCCTAACATCTTACTAGTACCACCAGCATTGGAAACAGTCGCTAAGCGGATGGTCACAGCGAAAAAACTGGGTGACGGTAGTGAAAATCCGTTTGTTGATACAGCAAAAGTAGTTGTTTCAACTCGTATTAAAAACCCGAATCATTGGATTTTGCTTGACGTAACTAAACCCGTAAAACCATTCCTTTATCAGAAACGTAAAGCCGCTCAATTGGTTAAATCAACTAATCCTGAGTCTTCTAATGTGTTTTTGGAAGGTGTCTTCTATTTTGGTGTAGAAGCACGTGGAAATGCTGGCTTCGGTTTTTGGCAGCTTATCTATGCTTCTGATGGTACACAAGCTTAAGGGGTGATTCATGAGCTATGTCACAGTTGAAGCAATGCTTGCTAAGTTTGGTGAGCGTGAACTCATTGACTTAACAAGCAATGGTGGTTTTAGCGTTGAGATTAATCTCGATAAATTACAGCTTGCTCTTGATGCAGCAAATAGTGAAATCGACGGCTATTTATCAAGCCGCTATGAATTGCCGTTGCAAGTTATACCGCCTTTTCTTGTTTCACTTGGCTGTGACATTGCTCATTTTCATGCGTCTGTTGGTGAGACAGTAGAAACAGGTAGAACAAAGTCACGTTATGAAATTGCTGTCAAAAATCTGACTAATATTTCTAAGGGACTTGTGGCTTTAGGTGGCGCACCTGCGGGTCAGTCATCCCCCGCACCAAGCTCATCTAATAACGTGATGTGGTCAGTAGGTCGTCGTGACTTTGGTCGAGGTTACTAATGGATTTAAGCGCAATTGAGCAAGGAATTAAAGATGCGATCAAAGCGTTGGAGCGTTCGTATAAACAATGGCGATTTTGACCGAATCTCGAAAGGTTCTTGGAACGGTGTCGGGGCTGTTGAACGAGTTGCAAAAGAAAAGTCATTGATTGAACCAGCCAAAGCTCATGCGTTAGAACAAGAAACTATTCTTGCAACAATCAAAATATATGACCAAGTCAAAGAAACTTTAGGCGATTTCGAAGGCGGTTTGAAAGACACGATGAGAGCAAATCAAGGGCTTGCAGCATCTGCTTTAGCCGCTGCTGGTGTTTTATCAGTCCTTGCTGCTGCTGGTGTCGGTGCGAGAATGGGCGGCGGTTTGGGGGGTTCTGGAGCAGGTGCTTTAGCTGGTGCAAAAAAATGGTTCATACGAGGTGCTATACCATTAACCATTGGGGCTGGCGCTTATAATGTATATGAAACTGCTAACGATAAATCACTTAATCAGTACCAAAAAAATGTGAAAGAAGCTGGTATTGTAGGCGGTACTGGTGGTGCGATTGTTGGAGCAATGGTTGGGGCTGCTGCTGGTTCAGTTGTTCCAGTTGTGGGCACAGCTATTGGTGGTTTAATTGGCGGTGCATTGGGTTATTAGCTATTCAATACGCTAAAGAAGCACTTGAAGATTTAAAGCCAAGTCGTGTTGCTGATATTGAAGTTACAGCAAGTCAAAGCGAACGTAATCTAACGCCTGCATCGAACATTACACCAACTGTGGACTGGGCGTACACCCATTGGCTACGTCTTGGCACTTTATCAGTGAGCGCTATTTGATGGAACTAGACTTGGAGCAAACAACAGAGCTATATGCTTCTGTTTTACGTCAATTGTTGCCCGTGGGCGGCTATGATAATGCCG
>JAVXBC010000173.1:0-5126 GCA_036660195.1 Acinetobacter sp. | reverse complement strand
ACATCACCAATCACCACCGACATATCATCCACATAACAGCTTGCATCAATTGTTGGCGAATGGTCTAAATACGAACGAATGTTCTTTGACATGGCAGTCTTCAAGTGAAAATGTAAGGTCATTATAAAATAAAAAAGCACCCAAGCTAAATAGCATGAGTGCTTGGTTCACCTAGTCTAAAATTAGAATAAGTTACTAAAGAACATTTTGATGTGATCAATCATACGTGCAAAGAAACCAGACTCTTCAACAGGTTTTAATGCAACCAATGGTTTTTCAGCAATCACTTTACCATCAAGGCTCGCGACTAATTTACCCACCACTTGGCCTTTGGCTAAAGGTGCATTTAACTTCGGCTGAACCACAATTTGAGTTTTAATCTTGTCCGCTTGACCTTTAGGCATGGTAACGTTGAAGTTCTCAGCTAAGCCAATTTGAACATCATTGCTTTTACCAAACCAAACTTTTGCTTTCGCTAATACTTGATTGGCAGGTTGCACATTTGCCGTTTCAAAGTTTGCAAAACCCCAAGCCAACAAGGTACGTGTTTGTCCTGCACGTTCATTCATGCTTGGCGTACCAAAGATCACAGAGATCAAACGCATCGGGCCACGTTTACTTGAGGTAGTAAGGCAATATCCCGCTTCTTCAGTATGACCCGTTTTTAAACCATCGACACTTGGGTCAGTGTAGAGGAGGGCATTACGGTTGCCTTGTTTAATACCATTAAAAGTAAATTCTTTTTCTGAATAAATTGGGTAATATTTTGAACTTTCTTTAATAATATGTTGGGCGAGGATACCCATATCTTTCGCCGTAGAATAATGACCTTCTGCTGGCATCCCCGTAGAGTTCATGAAGTGTGTATTCACCATGCCAATACGTTTTGCTTCTTGGTTCATCATGTGAGCAAAAGTCCCTTCATTGCCCGCAACATGTTCCGCAACTGCTTTAGAAGCATCATTACCTGATTGAATAATAATACCGCGCAACATTTCTAAAACCGTTGCTGTGCCATTTAAAGGCACGTACATGCAAGATTCTGTACTACTGCCACGACACCACGCCGACTCATTCATACGAACTTGTTCGTTTTCGGTCAATTCACCTTTTAATAGTTTTTGCTCGATGATGAAACTGGTCATCATTTTGGTCATAGACGCAGGTGCAAGTTTTTCATTTTCGTTTTTAGCAGCGAGAATCTGTCCAGTCTCATAATCCATGAGTACATAGGATTTATTATCTAATTCTGGTGGGGAAGGGAGGACAGTTGCTGCGTATGCAAAGCTTGGCAAAAGTAATAATGCACCAAGCGTACTTTTTTGAATCATTCTAGGTCTTTCCAATAACTTGTGTGAAGCAGAAGAGCCTAGCATTTTAGGACAAAGCACAGCTGAGTTCTATGGGCGCACTCGGCTTTTTCATGCTGTATTGTAACTAATCTGTTACTTAGAATAATAATTTCGCACGTCATCGCAAATTTGACGATTATCATCTTCGGAAGCTGCCTTGGCATCACTGCGTGCTTCTTCTAATGCCGCTTTAAAATCTTTGCTTTTCACACGTTTTTTCAGCACATCGACGGCATCATCTTCATTCGATAAATAGGCTTTAACTAATTTCTCGTAAGCTTTATTAAATTTTAAATCTTTGCCAATTAAACTTGGGCAAATTTCCGAAAGTACATAAATTGCAGCCAGTTCTTCTTTGGTCACGTCTTCAGATATTGGGGTGACTTCAATCTTTTCGGCTACAGATTTTTTGTCTGCGGCGAAGACATGAGACGTGGCAAAACTTGACATAATGAGTAAAGACAAACTTAGTTGTGCAAAAATATGCTTCTTCATAAAACTTCAAACTCAAATAAAGACTTAAACAATTTGAATAGCTTATAGCATAGAAATAACAGGGGAATGTATGCTTGCTGTTAGAGGATAAAATAAAAAAGGTTTTAAACTTTTCAATTTAAAACCTTAGATGTCACAAGATGACATTAAGCTTCTGAAGTTAAGATATCTTCACAGGCAGTTTTTTGTTCAGCGTTATCAACTTCTTTGGCTGCGGTGCGTGCATCTTTCAATAACGATTGATATTCAGCATCTTTTTGTAAACTTTCAAAAGTAGCAGATTTATCTGAATAACCACTTAATGATGAACTCACCATTTTTTTGATGTTTTGATCAAATTTTGCATTTTTGCCAATAAGACTTGGGCACATTTCGGTTAATACTTGCGCACTTGCTATATCATCTTTAATAAGCGTATTTTCTTCATTGATATCAGCGTTAGCAGCAAAGGCGATTGAGCTAGTTGCAAATGTGAGACTAAGCGCACACAAACGAATAAAATGGGATAAATGTTTCATAACTGCTTAAATTTCGAATACGATGAACTGTTAAATATATATAATTCAAGCCACAATTTAAATTAATGAAATACGTCGTAACATTTAAAGAGACAGAGTGTAGTGAATATATTAATTGCAAATGATGATGGTGTTTTCGCCCCTGGTTTACAGGCTTTGGCTCAAGCTTTAAAGCCCTTAGGTCGAGTGGTTGTGGTTGCTCCTGAAAGTGAGCGGAGCGGTTACTCAAGTGCTTTAACCTTAGACCGTCCATTACGCCCAATTCGTATTTCTGAAGATGTTTGGGCAGTGAATGGTACGCCAGCCGATTGTGTATATTTATCCATGAATGGACTGTTCGATTTTGAGTTTGACTTAGTCGTGAGTGGTATTAATAGCGGCGCAAACTTGGGTGATGATGTTTTATATTCAGGTACAGTCGGGGCGGCGTTTGAAGGACGTTTAATGAAACATCCCGCCATTGCTGTTTCTTTGGCTGGGGCAGATGTGCGTTCTTATGAGCATCCGCAAGATTATGCTCAGGCAGCGCAATGGGTGCATGATTTTATTAAAAAAGGCTTACCTATTTTACCGCCACGTCATATTTTCAATATTAATATTCCAGATATTCCTAAAATATTGGGAACTCAAGTGACTTATCAAGGTCGCAGAGCCCAGTCAAAGCCAATCAGTAGTCATGTTGACCCGCGTGGTCGCCAAGTTTATTGGATTGGTTTAGCAGGAGAAGCGGTTACAGAATCGCCGTCCGCTAAAAGTCAAATTCAATCTGATTTCTCAGCGGTATCGAGTGGTTATGTGAGTGTAACGCCAATTCAAATGGATGCGACCAACTACACCGTATTGGAAAATTTGCACACGCATGTAAATGCTTAGCCGTGTGAATGTTATAACTTTGTGAATATAGCGACGGGAAGCTCGTTTTTTCTGACTTTTTTGGTACTCTTAGGCGCAAATAAATTCAAGTTTTCAATGAGGGCAACGATGCACTTCAATCATGTCGCGATTTTTCCATCAAGAAAAATGATTAAAACGACCGCATTGGCTATGACGGTCGCCATGATGACAGTTGTCGCCGGTTGTGCATCTAAGCCACAATACAAGAGCAATGTGCGCTATGCGCCCGCACCGAATTACTACACGGTGCGATCAGGGGACACCTTGAGCATTATCGCAAATCGTTATGGATTAAATTATTTAGATGTCGCTGCTCTGAATGATATCGCACCGCCATATCGAATTTATGTTAAGCAATCTTTGCGCTTAAAAGGCTCTGTGGCACAACGAACGACGTCGACTCAAGCGATGAATACACCAGCGCCGATCCAACGCCAAAGTATTAACTTACCTAGCCAAGTACCAGCAGTTGTGAAAGCGCAACCTGTCGTACCAACTACCAGCATCAATAGTTCTCCAGTATTAGCCTCTACTGGATTACGTTGGGTAAAACCTTCTAATGGCGCAATCTTACAAAGCTTCAATTTAGCGAACAATGTAAAAGGAACTCGTTATGGTGGTAATGAAGGTGATCCGATTGTTGCGGCAGCAAATGGGCAAGTTGTTTATGCAGCCGATGGACTAAAAGAATACGGTAATTTGGTACTAATTAAGCACATAGATGGCTATATCACTGCTTATGCACATAACAGTAAAATGTTGGTAAAAAGTGGTGATAATGTCAGCGCAGGGCAAAAAATTGCTGAAATGGGTTCTTCTGGTGCAACTCGTGTAATGCTGGAGTTTCAAGTGCGTTTAGATGGAAAACCCATCAATCCATCAACGGTTTTAGCCAATTAATTTAAATTGTTCGTAAACTATACGTTTATTGTAAACCAAGCTGGTTAATTACGTGACTTTTCAATATAATCGTGCCGATTGCTTTCATTAGAATAATAAGCAAATAAATACATTATGAGGAAAGTCTATGCTTGACCATTTGCGTGCAATGGGGGTTTTCGCTTGCGTCGTGGAAAAAAGTTCCTTTAGCGGAGCAGCGCGAGAGTTAGGAATTACCACCAGTGCAGTGAGCCAACAAATCCGTTCTTTAGAACATGAAATGGATGTGACATTACTTCATCGTTCAACTCGAAAACTCAGTTTAACCGAAGCAGGGCAAGCGTTCTTTTTTAGCTGCCAAGAAATGCTCGCTGCGGCTGAACGTGGCAAAATTCGTATCAATGAATTACGGGATGAATTAGTCGGGGATTTGCGTATTGCCACCACGCCAGAGCTCGGTGCATTGCATATTATTCCTGCACTTTCTCACTGGATGTCCGCCCATAAAAGTTTAGCCATCCATTTTGAAGCCGATCATCGTTATATCGATTTAATTCAAGAGCGTATTGATATCGCAATACGCATGAGTTTAAAAATTGATGATCAGCAATTAACGGTGATTCCTTTAGCACGCGTAGACCAAGTTCTGGTCGCATCGCCAAGTTATTTAAATCAAGCTCCGCCTATTTCTCGTCCAGAAGATTTATGCCATCACGAATTAATTCCTGTGACTTTAATGCAAAATTATCAACATTTCGCCTTTCGTCACGGGCTAAGTGGTGAATTGGTAAATGTCGATATGAAAACACGTTTGGCGACCAACAATGTTTTTGTCGCAAAATCTTTATGTCAACAAGGGCATGGGGTATCACGTATTTTGTATATGGATATTCAGAAAGAATTGGTGAGTGGTAGTTTGGTTGAGGTGTTACCAGATTGGCAATTACCTGCGTACACCTTACATGCACTGACGTCTAAACGTGAACAA
>JAVXBC010000172.1:0-5137 GCA_036660195.1 Acinetobacter sp. | reverse complement strand
TACAATTTTCAGTGACAACGAAGGTCATGGCGACAGCTACCTAAAAAATATGGTTTTCATTTTGCATCGTGTATTTTAGGCAAAAAGTAGTAGTAGAAACAATTCCTTTTATTGATATTTATTATTCGTATCAATGACAAGAGCCGATATATATGACTTTTGTTGATAATGAATCTCAATAATAGACCGTTGAGTAACAGAAGTATTCCTATTAATCATATTCATCTTATTGAACAATATAATATTTTTAAATATCGAGTGGAATTTGTATGAAAATTACATTTCAATAATTTCCGTATTTTTTAATAAGCTCTTTAATTGATAAAGTTGCTCAAGTGCCTGCCGAGGCGTTAGTTCATCAATATCTATGTTTTGTAGCAATTCTAGGGCGGGTGATGGAATTTCTATTTCAACAGTTTTCTCAATGATTGTTTGATTTTCAGTGTCATCGTCTATGGCACTAAACAAATCATTTTGAATGGAATTTTGCGTATGCTGATGTTGCTGCTTTTCAAGGATTTTTAATCGTTTTTGCGCTTCTTTAATCACGTTTGCTGGTACACCAGCCAGTTTTGCAACTTGTAAGCCATGACTTTGGCTAGCAGGGCCATGTTGAACTTTATGCAGTAAAATTAAATTGCCATTGAGTTCTTGCGCCGTGACGTGATAGTTATCAATGCCTGATTCACTATCCAATTCTGTCAATTCAAAATAATGCGTGGCAAAAAGGCACAAACATTTTA
Organism: Acinetobacter sp.; assembly: GCA_036660195.1. GTDB lineage: Bacteria > Pseudomonadota > Gammaproteobacteria > Pseudomonadales > Moraxellaceae > Acinetobacter. The sequence continues at coordinate 4,394 of JAVXBC010000172.1, read as the reverse complement.
CTCGTTTGCTTAAATCCAAAACACAGGCCCAAGCCAACGATAAACCATCATAAGTACTGGTACCACGCCCAACTTCGTCCATCAAAACCAAAGATTGACTGGTGGCATGATGTAAGATTTGAGAAGTTTCGGTCATCTCCACCATAAATGTCGATTTTCCCGTAGAGAGATCATCCGCTGAGCCGATACGGGTAAAAATACGGTCAATTGAGCCTAGCTTTGCAGCTTTTGCAGGAACAAAACTGCCGCAATAGGCGAGCAAGCTAATCAATGCAGTTTGTCGCATGAAGGTCGATTTACCACCCATGTTGGGGCCTGTAATAATCGCCATGCGATGCTGTGCATCCAGAAACGTATCATTCGGGGTGAATGGTGTTTTGTTTAATGCTTCAACCACCGGGTGGCGACCTGCTTGAATTTTAATGCCTGTTTCAGGTGAAAATTCAGGACGTGCCCAATTGTTTAGTCGAGCTTGATGGGCGAAATTTGCCAGCACATCAATATGTGCAATCGCAGCACTCATCATTTGTAGATGCGCGATATTTTGACGCAATTCATTGAGCAACGATTCAAATAATAATTTTTCGCGAGCAAGAGCACGGGACTCACTCGAAAGTACTTTATCTTCAAAATTTTTAAGTTCTGGGGTGATGTAACGTTCAGCATTTTTAAGAGTCTGACGGCGAATATAATCGGCAGGGGCTTGTTCAGCCTGAGCGCGGGTTAACTCAATATAGTAACCACTGACTCGGTTATAACCAATTTTAAGCGTGTTAATGCCTGTGCGTTGTCGTTCATTAATTTCTAAATCAATTAAAAACTGCCCCGCATGGTCACGGATTTTACGTAATTCATCCAAATCAGCATCATAGCCTTCTGCAATTACATTGCCATCACGTAACAGCACAGGCGGATGCTCAACAATCGCATCCATTAAATGCTGGTGTAGAGTTTTAAAATCTCCAAGTTCTTCATCCAGTTGGTTTAACAACTTCGATTGTTGCGTTTTTAAAACTGGAATAAGGGCATGGCGTAAAAATGGAATTTGCGCACAGGCTTGGCGTAGTTGCACTAAATCGCGTGGGCGAGCACTGCCAAGCGCCACACGGCTAAGCACACGTTCAATATCGCCAATCTCTTTAAGTACTAAACGCACTGGCGACTCGTGATAGCCTTTAAGTAATTGTTCGGTCGCATCGAGCCGTGCATCTAAAATAGCAGTATCACGGAGCGGCTGCATTAATGTTCGACTGAGCAAACGCCCACCCATTGCGGTCTGACAATCATTAATTAATTGAAATAATGATGTGCCATGCTCAAATAAAGGTTCAATAATTTCTAAATTACGCCGTGTAATCGGATCCAGCGCAACGAAATCGCTACTTTGTTCAATTTGAATGGAACGGATATGCGGTAACGCAGTTTTTTGGGTTTCTTTGGCGTAGTGAATTAAGGCTGCCGCTGCTGCTTTTGCCAATGGAATGGGGTCTAAGCCAAAACCTGATAATGTCGAAACCACGAGTTGATCGCATAAAGTTTTTTGTGCGTTGTTTAAATTAAAGTCAACATTGGGGCGTTTGGTAATAGGGCAGTCCAGACTCTTTTTGATCTGTTCAATAATATTTGAATCTACAAGGTCTTCATTAATCAGGATTTCGCTTGGCATTAAACGGGCGAGTTCAATCGAAAGATGTTCTGCTTTATAGGTCTGTTGCTGAACTTTAAAAATGCCTGCGCTCAAGTCAAGCAAGGCAAAACCAATTTGATTTTGCTGAATGCACAACGCCACTAAGTTTGAAGATTGGTAACTACCGAGCAGTGCATCGTCAGTCAATGTACCCGGCGTTAACACGCGAACGACTTTTCGTTCTACAGGGCCTTTACCTGTAACTTCGCCAACCTGCTCACAAATAGCAACAGTACGTCCAGTTTTCACCAAACGTGCCAAATAGCCTTCTGCAGCATGATAAGGCACACCTGCCATTGGAATGGGTTCGCCGTTGGTTTTACCTCGATGAGTTAGGGTAATCCCTAAAATTTTAGAAGCTTGGTGTGCATCTTCAAAAAACAGCTCGTAAAAGTCACCCATCCGATAGAACAACAACGCATGTGGATAATCCGCTTTGACCTTAAAATATTGTTGCATCATAGGGGTCAAAGTTGAAAGATCAGCCGTCACTGTGTCACTGTTCATGTGGGGGAAAGTCCTCGGATATGAAAAATCTAATATTAAAATAGGAGTGAGCTTCATCACTCATTATTTTTGGGTAAATTTGACTTAATTTAATCAAAAAGTATAGCTTTAAATGCGCATTTATATGGGAAAATAGTACGGAATAATTTGGATGAATTTTCTTTATGCGCGGTCTTTACCTCATTACCAATGATGATCCTATCCAATTGTTACTCGAAAAATTAGCCGTTGCATTGGCAACAGGGCAGATTGCGATTTTGCAATATCGTCGTAAGAACGTAGCTAAAATAGAACAACCGTTTGAAGTAGAACAGATCAAAGCGCTGTGTGAAAAATACCAAGTTCCATTGGTAATTAATGACGATGTGACATTGGCTGCAAGCTTTGGTTTAGGTGTGCATCTTGGACAATCTGATGGTGAAATTAGCGATGCCCTGCAACGATTACAGCCAAACGTGATCATCGGTCGGACTTGCCTAAATTCATTAGAGCTAGCAGAAAAGGCGCTTGCAGAAGGCGCAACATATGTGGCTTTTGGTGCGGTCTATGCGACCTCTACGAAACCGGAAGCAGGGACAGTTAGCATCGACATCATTCAAAAAGCTAAACAACAATTTGATGTGCCGATTTGTGTGATTGGCGGTTTAACCGTGGAAAATGCTCAAGTGGTGATTAACGCTGGGGCAAGCCTTTGTGCGGTGATTAGTGATATATTAGGACGATCGACAGCCGAAATTCCTGCGCGTGTAAATGCGTGGGCAAAACTATTTACCTAATTTTTTATTCGCCTTGCGGATTTTTAACCGTACCTCATTTTCGATTTAGGTTGAGCCTTTTATGAGTCTATCTCCAAAGCAAGAACAGCTGTTTAAACAAGCCAATAAACATATCCCTGGTGGGGTAAATTCACCTGTACGTGCCTTTAATGGTGTGGGTGGAACACCCGTCTTTATCGAAAAGGCGAAAGGCGCATATTTGTGGGATGTCGATGGCAAGCGTTATATCGACTATGTTGGTTCATGGGGGCCGATGATTTTAGGACATGCCCATCCTGATATTATTCAAGCGGTGAAAACAGCAGCGGAAGATGGTTTAAGTTTTGGTGCACCGACTGTTTATGAAACCACATTGGCAGATACCATTTGTGAAATCATGCCGTCGATTGAAATGGTGCGCATGACCAGTTCGGGAACGGAAGCGACTATGACCGCAATCCGTTTAGCACGCGGTTATACAGGTCGGGATAAAATCGTCAAATTTGAGGGCTGCTATCACGGTCATTCAGATTCATTATTGGTGAAAGCGGGCTCAGGTTTACTGACTTTGGGCGAAGGTGAACCGACCTCGAAAGGTGTCCCTGTCGATTTTGCGAAGCATACTTTAACCTTGCCCTATAACAATATTGAAGCACTAAAAGAATGTTTTGCTAAATTTGGTGATGAAATCGCTGGAGTGATTATTGAGCCTGTGGCAGGTAACATGAATTTGGTCAAACCAATTGATGGCTTCTTGCAAGCGATTCGTGATGTCTGTGATCAATACAATTCGGTGTTTATTATTGATGAAGTCATGACAGGTTTTCGTGTGGCTTTAGGTGGCGCACAATCGGTCTATAACGTGAAACCTGATTTGACCACATTAGGTAAAATCATTGGTGCAGGGTTACCTGTGGGTGCATTTGGCGGTAAACGTGAAATTATGCAATGTATCGCACCTTTAGGTGGTGTGTACCAAGCGGGAACATTGTCGGGAAATCCCTTGGCAATGCGTGCAGGAATTGCCATGTTCAAGCATTTACGTGAAGCGGATTTCTATAGCAAACTTGCGGCGCAATTGGAGAAATTGTTAGCAGGCTTGCAGGCTGCGGCAGATGAAGCGGGGATCGCATTTAAAACCCAGCAAGTCGGTGGCATGTTCGGCTTGTATTTTACCGATCAAGACGACATTACCAGTTTCGATTCGATGTTGGCGTGTGACGTAAATGCCTTTAAGCAATTTTTCCACGGCATGTTAAAGCGAGGCGTTTATCTTGCACCGTCAGCATTTGAAGCAGGATTTATTTCTTCGGTGCATTCAGATAAGGATATTGCGGAAACAATTCAAGCAGCGAAAGAAACCTTTGCTGAGATGAAAAAATAAATCCTAAGACCTAGAAAACTTATGCATTGTATAGTGAGTTTTCTAGGTCTTTTAAATGACA
>JAVXBC010000171.1:0-5313 GCA_036660195.1 Acinetobacter sp. | reverse complement strand
ACAACCGTTGAAATTTGCAGAGATAATCAATAAATCACGCGTATAACTTATAATATAAACTATTATTTTTATAATTGTGAATTCAGCTTTTCTCATCTTTCCTGTGTAATTAACTCTATGAAATATATTGATATACATAATCTGGCTGGATTTCAATTCAAACACCTGACGTGAATAACTGGGTCTTTTTTTGAATAATAATTGATGTACTTAACTTACATTTATCCTGCATAAAGTGATGATCTAAACTCGCTGTCAGTAGCAGCTCAATTACTTTTATATTCAAGTTATTGGCGTGAATAGCTTACTTTATCTATGGGGAAGTGGCCTATATTGCCTGATAAACAACAGCTTCAAGAATTGCGGGTTATGTAGAAGGCTGTAATTGTTAACGGGTTAAATGAAGGTTGAGTAAATTGCAAACCAGTATGAAAAAAATAAAATTTTAGTGGTCTGGTATTAACTGAAAAACTTTAATATTTCTAGAGTGGATAAAGGAATGAATTGGGTTAAGCTGAATATGGGTGGGATAATATCAAAGCTATAAAACTAGAAACTTACAGATGGATCGGTCATTTATTGAAAAAAAGGCTCTGAAACTTAAAAATTTTATTAAAGTTACAAAAAATTAAAGATTTTTTTTGAGACTTTTGTACAATCAGCCACAACTTAAAATTTAATAATAACGATGCCCAATAATATTTATGCTGCAATAGAGCAACTTGGACTTACTGCACAAAAACGTGCCATTCATATTCAGTTCAGCAATACCTCGCTTAACGAACAAGTATTCCTTCAGCGCATAGATGGAACGCATGAACTGAATGCAGGTATAGAGTTACAGCTCCTTTGCTTATCTACCTCCGCTCATATTCCGTTAAAGCAATTTATTGGTAGTCAGGTGGCTGTCGATATTGTCACTGATAAATCAGAACTCAATCGTATTTCAGGCATCATCACCAAGGCGGATGTGGGGGCAAGCGATGGCGCTTTAACCATATATCGTTTAACCGTGGAAGACCCGACAGCTTTATGGAAGCATCGACGTAATTCTAGAGTTTTCATGGCGAAGTCTGTTGTTGATGTGGTTCAAACCATTTTTGCCGAGTGGCAGCAACGTAGTCCCTTATTTGCTTCAAGTTTGATTTTGGATAAAAGTGGTTTAAGCAAAGAATATGATGTGCGCCCATTCATTATGCAAGCGAATGAATTGGATAGTGAATTTATTCAAAGGCTGCTCTCTTCAGAGGGGATTAACTGGCTTATTGATGAATCTCAGCTCAAAGTGTCCAGTTCAAGTGAACCCATTCAGCCACAAAAACTTAGACTGATTGATGACAACGCCCAATATCAAAGTTTAGAGCGTCAGAATATTCGCTTCCATCGTAGCAGTGCTGTAGAAAGCAGTGATTCGATTACAAATTTGGTCGGGCAGCGTTCTATACAACCAACATCTGTCCATATTCAACATTGGCAAGCAAATACTTTAGAAGTAGAAGAAGGTGCGGGTTCAGTTCAAAGTAAACATAGCCATAGTGATAATCAAGACAACGCCAGTCTAGGTTTAGAGCAGGCATGGCATTTCTCACCTGCATGGATACAAGACCTTAAAGGTGAAGATGGAACGACCAAATCAGGCAATAGTCAGATTGAAAAGTTTAATCAAAATCTTGGTCACTATTACGACTTACAAGCCAAGCAATTTATGGCTACCTCGACCGTACGAGATGCACAAGTGGGTTACTGGTTTGAACTCAACGAGCACCCTGAAATTGATCAGCATAGTGGTTCAGACAAAGAATTCTTAATCACATCTAAAAAATTCTATAATCAGAATAATTTACCTAAAGATTTGACCGATCAAATCACAGCTTTGCTGAAGCAAACCAATTGGCAGCAGGCTGAAATTACAACAAATAATAAAGACGAACGCCAAGCCAATCACCTTGTTTTACAACGACGTAATATCAGTATTGTTCCAGAGTACAATCCGCTGCGACAACGCCCTATTGCATCACCACAACGCGCGAAAGTGGTTGGACCAAGTGGTGAAGAAATTCACGTGGATGAATGGGGGCGTATTAAAGTCCGTTTCCTGTTCACGCGTAGTGAAGACAATACTCACGATGGCGGTGCAGGTTCAAATGACAATGACACAGATTCTGCTTGGGTTGATGTGCTCACACCTTGGGCTGGTGAAGGTTATGGCGCACGCTTCTTACCGCGTATTGGTGAAATCGTGGTTATCGACTTTTTTGATGGCAATATCGACAGACCCTTTGTCGTGGGGCGCATCCATGAAGCACAACGTCATCCAAGCAAATTTGACAATACAGGCAAACTGCCTGATACCAAAAAACTGGCAGGGATCCGATCAAAAGAGGTTCAAGGAGAGGGCTTTGGGCAACTACGCTTTGATGACACGACGGGTCAGATCAGTACCCAACTACAAAGCAGTCATGGTGCGACACAACTGAATTTAGGGAATCTGAGTCATCCTAAAGAAACGGACACGAGTGAAGGGCGAGGTGAAGGTTTTGAACTGCGTACTGACCAATGGGGAGCCGTCCGTGCTGGGCAAGGCTTACTTGTTTCCACGTATAAACAAGATCAAGCCAAAGGTGAGCATCTAGATGCTGAAATTGCCAAGAAACAACTAGAAGGTAGTCAGACGAACAGTAAAGCTTTAAGTGATATTGCTAAAAATCAACAAACCGATCCATTAGAAATACTGGATAATCTAAAAGAGTTTATTGAACAAATTGAACAAGAAAGTGAGGCGAAGGCAAAAGCATTTAAACAAGCTTTAATGATATTGACCTCCCCCCATTCGATTGCTCTGACTACAAATGAAGATGTTCACCTTTCAGCAGATGGTCAAATTGGTCACAGTGCAGGGGACAGTATTAATTTTAGTACCCAAAAGAATTTACTTGCACATGCACAAAGTAAAATCAGTTTGTTTGCAGCACAGGACGGTGCGAAATTCTATGCAGGTCAAGGCAAAGTTGAAATACAGGCTCAAGCAGATGGGGCTGATTTGATAGCACGTAAAGGTGTACAGATCATTTCAACTGAAGATGCCATTTACATTACCAGCCCTAAAGAAATTAAATTAATCGCTGATGGTTCTGAACTTAAGATTAATAGTTCTGGAGTCTTTGCAACAACTAGTGGAAAGTTTGAGGTTAAGGCGGGACAGCATTTGTTTGTGAGCGGGGCAAGTGTTTCACCTAATTTGCCCCAATTACCTAAACTAGAATTTGCTCAGTCACCTTACTCAGCGCAATATCAGCTATTTAAAGCAGATGGTCGAAATTTTAAAGGATATAAGTACTTTATTTCTGATAATCAGAATAATTTAATGAAAGAAGGTATTACAGATGAGTACGGATTTACAGAGCAGGTTGTTACGGAAACTAGAGAAAGAATTATTGGATATAAATCGGTGATGAGAGAAAGCGAGCGATTGACTGAAAATTGGGAAGCAAAATTAGAAGAAAAATCAAAAAAACTAGAATCTGAGTTGGATGGAGGGTAACGATGCTTCCAGCTATTATTGTCGTTGTTAAATTGGCAGGTTATGCAATAACAGCATATGAAATATACCGTACAGCTTCTAATGCTTATGGTGAGGTGAAAAACTATCAGGACAACATTAAAAAGGCTAAAGAAGAAATTAAAAAAATCATGAAAAATCTTGGTCAAGAGATTTCAGATAAAATTGATAAGGAAAAAGAAAAGGTCTTACTAACGACATTAACTACTGGTGATAAGCAAAGTAACAATACCAAAGCTGCATCTGGGAGACCCCAGACAAAAAGTAATGTGATTACTGCTGCAATCAAACAAAAGACACCATTTCGTTCAATCATAAGTCAGGTTTGTGAAAAAGCAGAACAACTACCTATGATTCAGTTGAGAAAGCAGAAAGGGAAAAAGTTAAAGGATATAGTTCCTAAAAGTAAAGTGGATGTTGTTGCAAAGCTTCTAAAAATGACTGCTCAAGAACTGGCAGGAGCAAATGTCGATGAATATATCATTGTGAGACTGAAACAACTTGCTGTAAATTTTATGTTTGAATTCATGGATGAAATTGTCAAATGGAAAAGTCCATTAAAAGCTGAAGTCTGTTTTGGTTATGATGTTAAAACGAAGAAGTACCTTGCACCTTTATTAGAGGGGAAAACACGAATCAAGCGTACAGGTTCTGATATCAATCCATTCTGGCCGATGCCCTATAAAGGAAAGAATACAATTGGTGCTGATATTATTATTCCTGAGTATCGTGGTGAACCTTTAACTCTGACCAATATTTTTGCATTAGTTGAAATCAAGTTTCAAGGTGATCGAATTGATGATAAGCAATTTAAGGCTTATGACGATTTAAAAAAGCAATGTGCTGCAGAAAAGAAAACCAGCAAGATAACGGCAAGTGAGGGCTTTAAGTTGTCACTGTTTCGTTATCCTGAAGATGTAAGTCCTAAGGATCAACCACAACAGCAACAGCCAAAGAAGTCAAAAGGAAAGGGTAAAATATAATGAATGACGAAGAGTTATTTTTAAGTCAAGATGAAGTGACTGACTATATAGCAGAGTTTAAAAAAGATAGTTATCACACTTATGGGTACGAACAAGAAGAGTTTGGCATTTGTCCCTACATCACATTTTATATTTACCATCAGGATAATGAAGTAGAGGAAATTGCCAATAAAATTATCAATATTTATGAAGATTTTGAAAATAAAATAATTGATAAGCCATTTAAGCGACGCTATCGGGATACAGGTGTCTGGAAAAATGCCAATAAATGGAAGCCTTCTCATAAAGAGTTAATCAATGAAATGCACCAAAGTTTTAAGAGGTATCCTGTATATTTTATAGCAGCAACTACAGGGAATTCTCCTAATCAAAGTGCCCGTTGGGTTTTCTGTGCTCAATTTTCAGATAACAATAATAGTAGGTATACGACATTAAAGCTGTCATTTGGTGAAAAATGGTATAGAGAACATAAGTCAAAATGGTATCAGTTTGTTCAACATTGTTTAATTAAACTTAATCCGATACAAGCTTATAGTGGCTATGAAATTGGAAATTCGACAAACTTTAATATTGTTTCGCCTGAGTTTGAAACAGCAGAACGTATTTTTAGTGATTACTTTTATGGGCTGGATATAGATCATCCTAATATGAATCACTCCCATGATGGTTTGGATGGCTTTATCTATACACCTTCATTAGCCGCAGGAATTCGCACCCCAACTTGGTGTTTTTTATTATCTCCCTATTGGTTAGATAAATTAGGTTTAAGCG
>JAVXBC010000170.1:0-5448 GCA_036660195.1 Acinetobacter sp. | reverse complement strand
CCCCTGCCGATACTTAAATTTATGGATGTGTTCTGTGTATTTTGAGTGTATGCCTACCTCGAGTAGGAAACCCATTTAGTATGCGTCACCTCCACCTTGAACTCATCGGGTTCAGGGTAACGACCATGCAGCGGCATCTCTGGAGCATTTTTTATAAATAACAATAATTTATATAATTGTAAAATTTTGAATTCTCTTAAAAACTTTTTTTGAACTCTCCTATATAGCCTAAAAATACTCTTTTATTTTTTAATATCTCCTAATTTTAAAAATCATGGACGTTAAATATTTGATATTTTACTCATTAGAAAACCCGCCTAAGGGCGGTAATAAAATTCTTTCATAAAACTAGTAGATTGAATACATCGTTAGTATTTTTTTCAATTGCTTTTCTCGGCTTGTCAAAAATGCAATCTACATTTGTATCAGTTCCAAAGTTTGTAGTTCTTAAAAAGGAATCGATGTTATCAAATTGTCTCGCGATATTTTGAAAATTCTTTTTGTCTTCATCCAGTGGCTCAATCTTATTTACTAAAGATAAAAAATATGTAAGCTGACTAAATTCATTAATAAACTCTGCTATATCCTTATATGTGTAATTAATATTCTTTCTTCTAACAAATATCTTAATAGACGAGTCAAGCTCTACTTTTGCTTCCTGACATTTCTCAACTTTCGAAATGATTGAGTTAATCATTCGTCTAAATTCTTTCATATCATCAGTATCAGCATACATATCGTAATGTTTGATGTTTGCTATCTTCCAAACAGCCAATAACTCATTTTCATAAGTATCGTATTTTCTTATCAGTATTTCTGCCGAATCAGCTCTACGCTTCATCTGTTCTTGAAGTTGCCAAATCCAAAACCCGATAAATATAGATATCGGAACGACGATAGATAATACATTTGGATAACCTATCGCAGCAAAGTAAACAATTAGAGTAAACATTATTAATATAAGGAAAAGTGCTATGAAGGTTAATTTATTTCTGTCTTTAGTCATAACAAGCAAATTATAGAAAAAAATATTTTACCACTTTTCTTAAGGTAAAAAAAACATCTCTTACGTCGTTCCACCGTTATACGATGGAAAGCTAAACGGGTAAATATTTATGTTTATGACAGTATTAAAAGACTTCTAGCGCTCTGTCATGTATTTGATTTAAAAAATAAAAGTAATTTCAGATATCAATTACTCATCTTTCAAAGCACATTCATAGTTGCTTGGGTCTTGTGAACAACGTACCTGTTTCAGTAACTTCATCATTTCTGGGTCGTAATAACCTTCTTTAGTCATTTGAACACGCGCCTCACGCATCAAACGTACATATCCAGGCTTATCACTTTCATGCAAATTTAACCAAAATTTATCGGGAATTTTCGCTTCAGTGCGATCAACAAAATCAAATGCAGGCATTAACTGTTTGGAGATGACTTCACGTGCAATTGACCCCATACCTGCTGGGAATTTATCGCGATGCATAATCAAAGTACCTGTTACTTGAATAACAGGAAATTTAATAATTCCGCCAACCGTTTTACCTGACTTATCCGTCATGCCTTTCTGCAATTCAAGTGGTTCAAATAACAGGGCTGGGCCCGCCATAATATCAACTTCTTTATTGTTAAATTTACCACCTACCGAAATTAAATCGACTGGAACAGGTTGTGCACCGACATTTTGTACCAATTTCTTTTGAGTTTCATCGAACTGGAATACCGCAACTTTCTTACCTGCCGCTTTTGCTAAGGTATTGATATTACGGTCGGTGACCATAATATACGCTGCGCCCAATGGAATCACACCAACCACTTCATAATCACGATTAATCATTTTTTGATCAAATTTTGGATTTGCTAAGGCTTGAATGACTGCGGTCAGTTGTTTATAGCTTTGCAATGCGCCAATCGCATCTATACTTCCTACAAATTTATTAAATTGTTTTGCGCGTAAGTTACTAATTCCAGCTCCGTCACAGCGTTTGCTGCGGAAGTCCTCAGTCAAGACTGCTTCGTTGGTATAGACTTTTAAATTCACCAAAGTCGACGCACTTTTCTTTAATTTTGGATATTCAAAAGCGAGTTTAAACTGTAAATGGCTAGGTCGTGTCACATTCATATTGACGCCTAACTGTTTCGCAACGCGCACCATTTTTGGAATTTCAGTAATATATTGCGTCGCTTGTTCAAAAGCCTCACTGTGTTCACCATTCGGAGAAAATACACACAACGTGACTTGTTTTGGAATCTGCTGCCATGTTTTAGGGTCGTTTAATAATTGTTTTATTTTATTTTGTGAATGTGCAGAAAGTGAGAAATCCAGTTTTGCTTGGGGAGCTGCAAAACTGGTATTCATTGTAAATAAAGGGGTTGCTATCAAAGATGCGCTTAAAAGCGGTTTTATCAATGGCTTAAATTTATTGTACATAAGAAAATCCTTTTTCTGTATGGAGCTGTATTAATTAAGGTTATCAATTAGCTGTTGGATCACTTCATGATAATGTACGGTAATATCTTCAGACAGTATTTTATAGGCATTATCAAACTGAACCATCGGCCAACCTTCTTTCCAAAATGGAAAAATATTGTGAAGCCCTTCTGTGACAATTGAATCTTCACGAATGATTGCTTGCGCAACTTGAGATAGAACTTGCGCAGTTTCAGCACCATCAATCGCCATGTAATCAATGCCACGTACTTTCAAAATACGAATACGGTCTTTTTTATAGCGAATCTTTTTTGCCTGACCCGCATTTAAACCCAATGCCAACGTCACAGCTTCTACAAATTTCTCTTCGAAATTATTATTCAATGCAACTAAAGCCAGTTTATGTGCTTCCTGACGACCTGCTTTCCCACCGTTCCGAATGATCTCTTTTGCTTCAATATCAAGTTCATCTTTTTTCATCGACTGTAAAATGTCTAATATTTCGATATCACTTAGAAGTTCAGGAGATTGTCCAGTCATGGGAGTCCAGTCAGAAATTACAAAACGCTATTGTCGCATAAAAGCCGTATCAAAACAGGACAAAAATAATTGATCAGACTGACTCAGTTTCTATTCAACTTTTGAATGATGAGTTATTTTCATCAATATCACTTCATTTAGACTTGTTTACTTGCATAGAATTGCAAAGTTAGTTTTACCCTGATAATATTATTTTACCCGTATAAAACTATTTAAAGACAATGAATACTCAAATCACAACCTATACTGCCTTTTCAGGTCATACATTTTTAGCCAGTGGGCAACTATCTGAACTCGCACTAAAGATTAAACGGAATTCAGAAACTGCCCAGAACATTTTGATTTTTAATGATCAAACTGGACGACAAATTGATCTCGATCTTTCTAGTTCAGAACAAGAAATACAGCAACGTTATAGCGAAACAGAAGCCGTTAAAAAAGTTGGACGACCGAAACTGGGAGTGATTTCACGCGAAATTACCTTACAGAAAAAGCACTGGGATTGGTTAGACCAACAGAGTTCCAGCGCATCAGCGGTGATCCGTAAATTGATTGATAAAGAACTGAATGATCCGAATTCTGAAAGCAATATCATGCTTGCCAAGCAAGCCACTGACCGTTTTATGTCTGCGATGTTAGGCGATATGCCAAATTATGAAGAAGCGACTCGGGCTTTGTATCAAGGTAATAAGGACATTTTTTTGGATTTGACTAAAGATTATCCCGATGATCTTTATCAGTATATTCTAAATCTATCAGCACATGCCTTCTCATCATGATTAAAAATAAAGTAATAAAAAAACCCGCTTACGCGGGTTTAATTTTCAAATTAATTCTGTCTTAAAGACGAACCAATTCCACGATTTGCTCAGCTGCTTCTTCGACAGTTTCAGCTGTAACATCAGTATCTGTCCCATCAACAGCTGTGGTAATCACAACAACACCAGTTTCACGCAACAATGTTATTTGCTCAGAAGTTAAATTTGCTTTGGCAATCGCCACAACACCTTGTTGAATCAACAAACTTTCCAACGCATGCGCCTTTTCGATGATTTGTGCCGAAACACCAATTACCGCAGGTTTTTGACCTAAACGCGCCGCACGATCTTCCGCAGTCACAGGCTTGTTGTCAGCAGTCCATTCAACCGCAGCTTCAACCATTCCCGCACCAACGGTCACGTTGCTTAAACGGTCAATAAAGATAAATGAACCTGTGTAACGACTGTCCTGATATTGGTCAAATACCACTGGTGCATCAAACTCAATCACTAAATCCGCAATCGCATTCAGCTCAAGCTCATCCACTTGAGTGTGCTCAAGTGTATTTACATTAACACGGTAATTGATCGCAGACACTTTCGCTGGAACAGTTTGTGTGCCAATTTTAACGTTGTACAGTTTGCCTTTGACCAACGGATGTTCATTCATCCACACCACTGATGCACGTACCGAACGTGAAATCAGCGGCTGTTCACCTGCACGAACTAAAACGTTACCACGAGAAATATCAATTTCATCATTTAAAGTTAAAGTAACCGCTTGACCTGCAATCGCCTGTTCAAGGTTTCCATCAAAGGTCACAATTTCTTTTACCGTTGATTTTTTGCCTGAAGGCAACGCAACAATTTCATCGCCTACATTGATTTCACCCAATGCAATCGTACCTGCAAAACCACGGAAATCGAGGTTTGGACGGTTCACATATTGCACAGGGAAACGGAATTCACGTTTGGTAGATTCACGCTTAATTTGCACCGATTCAAGAATGCTCATCAAGGTTTGACCCTTGTACCACGGCGTACTTGCCGATGCATTCACCACGTTATCGCCATTCAATGCAGAGATTGGAACGAATAGGATATTTTCAGGACGACGATCGCCAAGTTGGTTTAAAAACGCATCATATTCAACTTGGATTTCATTAAATCGTGTTTCAGAAAACTCGACCAAATCCATTTTATTGATGGCAACAATGATATTTTTAATACCCAGTAAGCCTGCAATAAAGGTGTGACGACGAGTTTGCGTTTGTACGCCATAACGCGCATCAATCAAAATAATCGCAAGGTCAGCAGTCGATGCACCCGTCGCCATGTTACGTGTGTATTGCTCATGTCCTGGCGTATCGGCAATGATGAACTTACGTTTTTCAGTTGAGAAATAACGGTACGCTACATCAATGGTAATTCCCTGCTCACGTTCAGCTTGCAAGCCATCGACCAACAAAGCTAAGTCAGGTGCGTCGCCAGTCGTGCCGACTTTTTTACTGTCCCGTGTAACGGCTTGCAATTGATCTTCATAAATCAATTTTGAATCGTAAAGTAAACGACCAATTAAGGTTGATTTACCATCATCGACATTACCGCAAGTTAAAAAACGCAACAGGTCTTTATTTTCGTGCTGTTTTAAATAGCCCAAGATGTCTTGGCTAATAAGATCTGATTGATGAGACATTGCTCAAAACTCCACATATTCTT
>JAVXBC010000169.1:0-5472 GCA_036660195.1 Acinetobacter sp. | reverse complement strand
ATAAGCAACACTGTCGCCCAACTCCTCAGTTAGACCATTTGGTAATTCGGTAAAGCTTTCACCATCCGACTGCTGAGGGTACAACTCCTCAAGAAAATCAGCACGAGCAATACCATCTAAATAATCTCGTACAGAAACAGAGGGTTGATAAGATTCCTTAGTATTCTTCACAATTTGAGCAAGTTGCTTTAATTTCTTAGCAACACTAGAAAAGAACTTCTCTACCAAACTTAAAGGCTTTTCACTTGTTGTTGTCCATCGTGAAACCTGATCTGCAAACCATTCGGAAAAACTAAACCAATATGGCGATAAATTCGCATTCGATGTATCCATAATGCTTGCTTTGTCTTGCATATTCATTTGGGCAATATGACGATTACGCATTAATGCCAAATGCTCTCTTTTGCTTACACCTTTTACAGAAGCGAGCCATTGTTGGAAATCTGCCTTAATCGCATCTAGTGTTTCTTTAGATGCATTTTTTAATAAGGTTTTTTCAATAAGATGCCCAAGTTCATGCGCAATCACCTCAATCATTGTTTCTTCTGACATACCAGAATTAAGTGCAATATAAGCATCATTAAAATCACTTTGATTGATACTGATTAATCGTGTTGCACCATTTTCCTCTGCGTTCACTTGTGTAGATAAAATAGAACGATGACCGCCATAAATATGATATTTTTCTTGTGCGCCCTGAGCATTAATATCTTGTGACGTGGCTAAAAATACCTTTGTATCCATTCCTAGCATGTTTAGCAACGAGCCTAAGTATTCTTTTACTTTTTTAGGCACATTTTCCGTAGTCACAACTTGGGTATCTGTTCCAGAAAATACGCCATTAGGATACTTTTTAACAAGTTCAGCATCTCGCTGTTCTTCTTGTTTCTTGACTGCTCTGGCTTTATCAATCACCACCTGATTAAAAGTCGCATTAGGCTTAATGCTGTCAACATCTACTGTGAAATAATTACCACGATCATTCCATAATGTATAAACAGGCTGACCAGTTAAAATACTAGACCCTATATTTAAGAAATTATGCTCATCAACAATTATCTGTTTTGATGAATGAACGCGCTGCTTAGAGCGCTCCATCATCTCTTTTAATTTTTGACTAGGCTCAACATTAGTAACTTCATCTTCTTGTAAATGGCTTTCAGTTTGATTCACCTCACCATCTGACTGTTGAGAATTATCTAGTTTTTTGAGTTCAGCGCGGACGGTATCGGCACTATCCATACCTTGAATATCAGCACCCATATCCTCCATCATGTCTCGCGCACCGTTATACCAACTCCGTAGGTATGGACGGATTTTATCGACACTCACACCAAGATCATTCGCAATGTTTTTTGCAAATGCTGAAAACTTACGTGCACCACGTTCAATATGGTAAACCGCAAGTTCCGCACCGATAGCCAAGATTTCAGGATCAATACCGCTATTTAATTGTGACAACTTGGCTTTTAGACGAGCGCGTAACTCTGCTGCACGATCATCAGATACCAGTCTGTTTTCTGATACTTCGGCTTTTGGTTTTTGAGTAGCTTCGGTCTTAGTGGCTTCACTATCAATTTCGGCTGTAATCTGTTCCGTCGATGTTTCGGCAGCACTAGGGCCAGTGTTAGTAGATTGTTCGGTTTTAGGCAGTTTATTATAATCCTTGGCAAAATTTTCAATATCCACCTTGAGTTGTTCAAATTCAGCAACCACTCCTTTCTTTTGAGCAAACCCATTCAATGCGATTTTTACTTTTTTGTGAAAATTATCCAATTCAGATGCAGTGCCATTTTCTTTGAGTTGGCTCCATTCATTAATCCAAGATTGTATTTTGGATTCTCTTTGCTCATTAGCTTCTACTTTTGGTTGTTCTGCTTGTTTTGGTGCTTCATTTTGCTGTGTTAAATCAATGTCGCCAAATGTCTTGGAAAAATCGGCTAATGTGCGTTTGCTATCCACACCATCTATGGCTTGACCATCACGACGTTCAACCAATCGAACCGTTGCAGAATCAACACCACCTTGATTGTTGTATTCAACATCGGTTAATTGATAAGTGTGTCCATTCCTACCAAGAATACGATCACCTTTTACAGCTTTATCGCCTGATTTTTTTACATTCTGCGATGCATCATTGCCCATAAACCGCTCAATGGTTTTTAAAGTTTCGGGCGTAATTTGTTTAGATGTTTGACCAGCAAGTTTTTTACCAATTACGTTCAAGCCACCAGCACTGGTTTTCCAACCAGCTTTTTGTAGTACGGCTGTTTTTTCATCTACAGATAATTGGTCCCAAGCATGTTGCTGTGGCTGCTTGCTCTGCTCACTAGTGCTTGCAATCCGCCCACGTGGTAACTTGACAGCAACACGTTTACCTTGAGCGCTGAACTTGGTTAAGTTCTTTACGTTTGAATCATTCAGTTCACTGGCAAGCACCATATAGGTCTCACCATCGTTTGTAGTGACACTTACCAAATCTTCAATATTTGGTGCGGCATTAGGTGGTGCTGTCTCTTGTGTAGAATCTGCTAAATTTTTAATGTCAGCATTCTGCAACTCATTATTAGGTGGCACATCATCTGGCGCACTGTTCTTGTCATCTTGTGATAAGTGCCAAATTGCTTGTTGCAGGATTTCATCGCTGGTTGGGCGTTTTGTCCATGAATCACCTGAAACAAAACTTGGATCGCCTTTAAAACTTAGGCTTGAGAAACGTGTATTGCCACGACGACCTGCCGACCTAATTTCTGCGGTTTTAGCAAGTTCTTCTGCACGCTTATATAACTCTGGAAACTGTTGTTTCACTTTTTCATTAGAGCGTGCTGACGCTGTGCTACCCAAGTCTGCTATGTAATTGCTATCCTCAGCATTTTGCGCTTGGGCTTCTTTGCTTGCCTGTAAACTTAAATGACGGACGTTAGCACGTAAATTATTCTCGTCGTATGGATTTGGCACATCACCTTGCGACTGGTCTGATACTAAACCGTTTTGCAACTCTGTAATCTGTTTGCGTATCTGTGCCTTTTTCGGTACGCTTTTTTCATTCGCAAACTGTTGTTCTAGGTCTGCAATTTCCTGAGATTTCTCAATATTATTTTCAATGTCTGGAGTGGTATTTTGATTATTCAAATTATCATTTTGAGCAACTTGCTTTGGCTGAATCTCAAAACGCTTACCATCCTGAACTACTTGATAATCATTGCCTAGATTTTTCTTATCAATGAATGCTTGAGCTTTATCTTGACTGCCAAACCATTTGTTTTGACCATCTGCACCCAAGATTGGCTGAATAGTTTCAGTCTGATCGGTTGCTGCATCGTTTGTTTCAGTTTGTCTAGCTATTGCATTAGCGTCATACTGCTGAGAAGTTGATTCACCTGCATTTTCAAGGCCTGTGCTAAATGGCTGTTTCCCATTTTGGCTCTCTAACAATTGGCGATAATCACTCGGTAGCGCATCACTGATCGGCGTATTGCTTTGCTCTTGGGTCTGCTGCGTTGGCGTATAGCCAAGCTGTGCAACTGGAGAAGCACCACTATCGACAGCTAAAGCCGCCGCCGATGACATTGGTCCAGCATTAGGGTCAATACCCATTTGTTGTGACGGTGTTTGTCCTGTAGGCGGTACAGCATTCAGCAAATCATCAAAGGCTGCATCACTGCCATAATCATTATCAAAATAATTGCCATTTGGTGCAGGCGGTGTATCTGGGTCATTTGGATTTACAGGTGCATCACTTGTAGCGGTATTATCAAAGCCATTATTATTTAATAGATTGTCAGCATCCATTGATGGCTGATCATAAACAAAAGCTGTGCGACCTTGATTGTCGCCCTGCGGTACATTTCCACGTGGGATATATTCGCCAGTTAAAGCACTATCTGGATTTGAGCCAAACTGTGATGGTGCTGATGGTAGATTAGGTGAGCCTGATTGCTGTTGGTTATCTTGAGATCCTGTGTCAGATCGACTATTCCACCAATCACCAGTTTTACCCACACCACTGACTGTACCACCCATCGCCATACCAGCCAAAGCACCCATGACGGCTGCATTTTCAACACCATCATGCCAAGGCTTATCTAATGCCAAGTTCTGTAAAATTTGCTCTGAAACGGATTGAGGTAATTCTTCTAAAAAGCCTTCTGAAATTGCACCTTTGATCACAGCAGTTGGAATTGCTCTCATCGGTGTCTTAGCGATTTCCTCACCCACTTGTTGCGTGGTTAAGCGCCCTGTTTGCATGGCCGTATCAACATCTGATAAGCCCATTTTCTGAGCAAGACGACCACCAGCATAGCCAAACAAGCCACCCAATGCGCCCGTACCAACACTTGCTAAAGATTGATCTGCGGTTAATCGTCCATCTACCGTTTCTTGGCGAATTTGTTCAGCTTGGCTACCTGCCATCACTGCACCTTCACCAACAGCACCAGCCACAACAGGATTGGCTATACCAGAAGCACGACCTAATACGCCACCTAAAAACATTGAAGGGAGAGATTCAGCAACGGTATTTGTGATAAGTGATGGGTTGCTGATGGCATTTTTTGTTATATCAACCGCATTGTCGAATTTTTTACCAACCTTTGTTGCGAAGTCGTCACCTTCCTCAATTTTTCGATTGCCAATATTTGCAGAATCTTTTAATTGTTGTTGGTATTGTTCAGACTGCCAACCTGTCATTACATTTTTGGCAGCTTTTGGGTCATACCCAAGTTTTTCGGAAAGTATTTTACCTGTAGCACCATCGGACATCATGTCGCTTAAACCGACTGCTACCTCACCTACACCTACCGTACCCTTGCCAAGAAAGGAGACTGCATGATCTTTTGCTTGACCAAGAAACCCCTTATCTTCACCATCAAGCGCACCTGTAAATGGTTTTAATGCTGGCTGTTGTTTAGAATTGGTATTGTCGTCAAGTTTACCTGTAAATGGTTTTAGGGTAGGTTCGGACATGATGCACTCCTATTAGTATGTGCATAGCATGTATAAAGGGTTAAAAAAGGTCTAACCTTAGAGGGGGATGTTATAGTGCATGAATTTTTATATAACTTAGGTATTCTTAGCACACTGATTATAATTTTTTATATCGTTTTTTGGTTTGATCGTCGCAATCAACCAAGTGATTTTGATTTAGTTAGAAATCACCTACAAAGAGTTACGCATCCATATCTAACAGTTAAGGGATATGGAAATTATCACATTGAATACATCTTCAATAACAAGCATATTGTTGAGTATTTTAAATACATGAGTATATATGTAAAAGAATTAGAAACGATGAAACAAGATACATCAATAAAAATCATTAAACATGGCTTGTCATCCAATCGAGCATGGGAAAAATGGGACATTAAAAAATAGCCACCCGAAAGTGGCTACTGTATTAATTACCTATAAATCTATTACCTTGAGCATCCTCATAAACAGGCTTACCATTGCTTGTACCTACTTGGCGTGTCA
>JAVXBC010000168.1:0-5579 GCA_036660195.1 Acinetobacter sp. | reverse complement strand
CTGCCAGTGCCAGAACGATATGCATAAGTTCGGCACTGTCAGCCTTGACCACAGCTGCAATCATGGCCATATCCAGATCCTGTGCATCTGCATCAGGCTGGATATAGCGTTTCAATGTACTCAGACGGGCTTTGGCTTTAAGGAATTCTTCACGTTTGGCCAGATGTTCTCTTAGACTCTGCTGCTGTAAACCCAGCTCATTGAAAATAATCGAGAAACGATCGGCATAGAAGCTGCGTGAATACAGCTTGATGTCCAGTAACCAGTCTTTTTCAGTTTCAGGCTCAGGACTTGGAAAATACAGCAAGTATTTACCCTGCTGATCCTCAAGTTCCAGTTTAAGCTTAATCGCAAGGCTGGATTCTTCTGCCATATTCAGAATCTGGACATCCTTCAGTTTTAACGCCTTTACTTCTTCGCTAAAGGACTGTTCCGCATCGTACCAAAAGACTATTCGATGCTGTTCAATATAAAAGGCTTGTTCCAGGCCTTGCTGTAGTTGACTTAAGTTCATGCAACCACCTCTGCATGATCTAGTGTGGAAGAAAAGCTATTCATTATTTCTCCCCCGTCACTGCTTTCACTTCAGCCAACAAGTCCCCAAACTTGCCGTAGTTCACTTTCACCCCATCATCTAGATCCAGTGATATACGCTGATCGGCATAGTGACGCAGTTTTTCTTCAAAGCTACTCAGTTCAGCCTGTTGCTTATGCAGTTCCTGCAATTTTTTCTCAATGCGTTTTATTTCAGCAGCAGAATCACTGTTTACTATTTCATTTTCTAAAGAATTCGAATGTGCAGTCATTTTAGAAATCAGTGGCATGACATATTCAGTACGCATACGTGCCAAGGTACTTTCGTTATAGCGGTGCAAATACACCAATGCTTGGAAAGCCCCCTGTTTACCACTGCTAAATAACCAATAGATTGGACGCTTTTTATAGGTCTGCATGTGGTCTTTATAGAACTTACTGGCTAAGTAACGGCGAATGGTATCTTCCGCTGTTTCACTTGCTTTTTTATCTAAGCTTTCTGCAAGCCATTGCATATTGGCATCCAGTGTATCTTTACCCCAAACAGCAGTTAAGAACTCTTGGATACGATGTGTTGCGTCATCTTCAAACCAGTGCATTTCAGTTAGTGGAATAATACCGTCTACATCGGCAGGGAATTGTTGATAACGACTGACATCAAAGTCTTGATTGCCTGCATGGGCATATATCAAGCCAGGTTCGTCTAAGCTATAACGTCCCATCATGCAGCCAAGTGCATAGGACACTAAACGCTGGCTGTCTTTTTCACGGTCGGCACGAGTCAGCGTAATTTGCTCATCGGGTACGTCTGGGGTGAGTTCATCCTGTAAACCATAAGCATCAATAAATAGCTTATTGTTTTCTTCTTCCAAACGTTTCATTTCAGCTACGGCGTCAGAGTTTTGTTGCTGCCAGGCTGTAAAGGCGTGTTCTAAGTTTAGCTGTTGAGTGCGGATGATTGGGTTCTCAGTAAAGTCCCATGATGTTTCATAAGAATCCCAGTCATACTTTGCAATTTGAATGCATGTTTCTACATGGTTATTTTTTTCGGTCACTTCAATATAAGGTAATTGTTGAATATTACCTACCTGAAAGTTTACAGTAGGATTAACGACTTTCATTAATTGTGGAGCTATATATGAACACAAGAATCCAGTAATTACTTTGTAGTGATTATGTTTTGGGAATAAAGAAGACCCTCCGACATCAAATATAAAACCTGTTGGATAATATCTAACACCAAAATATGAGGCACTTATGAATGACCAACTCACTGATTGTCTAAAGTAAAATTCTGTGTTTTGTGGTCTAGATCGTTGTTTACCATTTGCATCTACAAAGTTTTTTATTTCATAACCATCATTTTCCCAATTCACGACAAGTTCTTGATTGCCATACCACTTTCTAAACTCTCCGCCTTTATTGTAAGGAAACCATTTCTTACCTGATAATTGTGCTTGGCCACGACTCTTCATCCCAAAGCCGACTTGAGAGATATTAATTTCTGACCATAAGCGTAAGAAGCGATTGTTATCAGCCGTTGCAAGCCCTTGTCGTGCATCAGCTACCTCTCCTAAGGAAGGACTTTTCTCAAAAATTTCTCCGACTTTATCACTCACCCAAAAAGCAACTGGACTACCAGGAATTTTTTTAAATTTTTCCTGTGATGAAAGAAATTTCAATGTGGAATCATTCGAGTTTATAGTTTCTAAGAATTTTATTGGTTGTGATTCAGCTGAACCTAAGTGCCCTAGATCGAAATAGGTACCATTTATGTTCTCAACAGTATTAGCTACTGTAAATGCTACAACAGAAACAATTGCTGAATCAAAAAACATTGTAAAGGAAGGTTTTACTAAAGAAGTTATTGATTTACTTTTAGATAAATTTTTTCTTAATTTTTCATAAGATGATAATGACATCCACGTATATGGTGTCATAAAACCAAGTTGCCCATTTGTTTTGATAAACAACGAATTTCTAATCACAAATGCAGAAAATAGATCTTTATCATAACCTTTATAGTTTTTCGTTAAATAGGTTTTAAGGTTTGGATTTATATATTTATTACCCATATACGGTGGGTTAGCTATCACTGCATCATATTGTTTGGCGAGTAATTTAGCTTGCTCTACTAAAGGTAACAATTCTTGTGCTGACTGCTGTGCAAAAATATCCCCTGACGCTAATGCTGTATTGAGCTTTGTTTCTAAATCAGGTAGTTTCTTTGCAAATGCTTGAGGAATTTGGATCAAAGAACCAAAAGTAGAAGCATGTTCAAACAAGTCCAGCAACTCTTTTAAATCTGCCTGTGCAATATTGGCACTAGCCAAGTCCTGACTGAATGCATCCAAACGCTCAGGCTGACTATCCTGCAACGCAATAATATTTAACTTCGGTGGATTGCTAAATAAACGGCGGTCATCTTCACGTGCTTTCATCAATAGCGCAAAACTCGCAAGCTGTGCCGCACGAGTATCAATATCAATGCCGTAGAGGTTATTTTCCAGAATCAAACGCGGAATGTCACGGCTACGGTAACCACGTTCTAAATAAATCGATTTTAAGCAATCATAGGCTTCAACGAGTATATGCCCCGAACCACAGGCAGGATCAAGTACCGTAATACTTTCAGGGTTTAAAGTATCGCCATCTTCACTGATACGGACGTTAATCAGCTGTTTTAACTGGGCATTGACTTCATCAGTTTGTTCCGCTGGCTGAATATAGTATTCCCACTCACTGGCCAGCGTACTTTCTGGATGCGCCATCATCCATAAGCGACCGACACTATTCTGCACCAGATACTTCACAATCCAGTTTGGAGTGAAGAGTTGCGTCGCTGCAGGAATGTCCTCACTCTTGACGACTTTACCAATCACCTGGTCTTTCTTTTCAGAAATATAGAACTGATACAGCCAGCCAATAATCTGTACATCCGACCAGTCTTCTTCTGGAATGCTGCTGACCAGATCACGAATCAAAGAATCGGTCTTGGTCAAATTGTCAGGTAATAGTAGTTCAGATTCATCAGACACCTGTTCAAACAGGAGTGGCATGACCTGATTCATCGCATGACACTGCGCTAGTAACAATTCACGATAGAGTTCTTCGTCTTTATTGCCATGCAGCTTAAGTTCAGCCACACGGCTGGCATCTAAATTCGGTAGCTCAATGTCCAAACATTCTTCCAGAATCTGTGGCAAGCCTGCACTGCCATCGGCACTACTGAGTACACGGCGACCATGATCCAGTAAGCTTTTGCATTCCATGTAACGAATCGCACAGAGACGGTTAAACCAACTGTAAGCGATATAATCAATCGTCTGCTCAAAACTGCTGGTTTGAATGCGTTTGATCAGCTTGTCACGTGGTTTCATGACGGATAGCGGAAAAACCTGATCGCCAATCAGCAGCAAGTCGCCTTTCTGTTCTGCCGGTAAAATGCTGTCTGCGGTGATGCCATATTTGGCCGCCTGCTTGCGCATCGCTGCGATAAAATCATTTCGTGCTTGCGGTGCGTATTTTTTAATATTACTGGTATTCATCTTTAAACCTTTAATTAATGACTGATGCCGATATCCCTAACCCGAGTTAGCGGATACGCACACGCT
Source organism: Acinetobacter sp. (assembly GCA_036660195.1). GTDB lineage: Bacteria > Pseudomonadota > Gammaproteobacteria > Pseudomonadales > Moraxellaceae > Acinetobacter. The sequence continues at coordinate 1,431 of JAVXBC010000168.1, read as the reverse complement.
TTTTATCACTCACGATTTTTTTCAATTCAGCTTTGAGTGCGTCTACAAACTGATCTACTGACTCTTCTGTTTCCAGATAGACACTACTGGAGCTTTTGCTGTAAATGCTAGCAACATCAACTTCTACCACTGGTTTCGGTGGCACTACGGCTGTCACAGGCTGTACCGGACTCGCAGCAGGTGTTGATGTAACTGGGCTGGAGGTGGTTGCAGTGTTGGTTACACTCTCTGCTTTGCTCTGAGCCAGTTGTGCCGCTTTGGCCTGACGCTGGATTTCCGCCTGAACTTCGCTTTCCAACTCATACAAGGCTTCATCAAAACGCTCGACGCTGGTTTGGGTTTGCAGCATATAGATGGTGGAGAGGCTAGTTTCCACTTCAATATCTGTTTTCAGCAGTTGTAGTGGGCGTAATAGCTTGTTACTCAGCTCAGCGCTAGCGATGCCACTGTTTTTAATCTCGGCTTCTAACTGCTTGATCTTGTCATCAATGTGTTCTATCGCCTGATTGCGCTTCTCAGTCAGCAATTGCTCATTGACGCTTTCCACTGTGCGAACCAAATCAGCCACTTTATTTAACAGGCCATAGGGCGATTCAAGGGTGGCAATACGATGTAATTCGGAGAGGGCTTTTTTTGCCACATCATCACTGCCCAGTGCCTGTTTATTTTTCTCAAAATGACGCAAGGCTTGCTGTAGTTGCTGCCAGCTCGGCATTTGGTTACTGAAGAACTCGTGAATGTCACGGTAGTCTTCTTCCAGATCCAGATAGTCGTCCTTGTTATCAACCACCGCTTTAAAGAAATCGAAGCTGTCGCTATTCGCCAACAGACGTTCCAAAGTCAGAATCGACTTTTCAATCACTTTCTTGCCCGGGAACTGTCCGACATCTGTTTTGCTTTTGTACGACTTAAAGTTGGCTAACCAGTTTTTAAAATGTTGGGTATAGAATTCAAATAGCTCTTTCTCTGTCGCTGGTCCCATAGCCGAGAATAGGTCTTGGGTCAGTTGGCGTGCCTGTTTCAATACCTGATCATCAGTCTGGCGTTTTTTAATGATCGACACATCACGGCGACGGCGGCTGTTTTGTAAAGGCTCAAAGGCATCTTTTAACTGTAAGCTGCCACCATTTAACTGCAGTGAAATCCGCCCCATTGCCGCCAGCTGACCTACCAGCAATAAAATCTCGGCATCTGGCCAGCCATAAGGGCGTTTGGCAAAACGATCTATCACATCTGAGACTAGAATACGCTCTGTACCAGTGGCGCGTAGTGCAATGTACTGCTCCACTTCCTGTAGGGCTTTGGGATTGCTCTGACCGCCATCCAGAGACAATCCGAGCTGCGCCATATCATCCACAGTCAAGACGGCGTTCAGTTCACGCCAGGCATCCTGCTGATAGACCTGCAAATAGCTCAGTTTGGTATAGGTGT
>JAVXBC010000167.1:2989-5589 GCA_036660195.1 Acinetobacter sp. | reverse complement strand
CACGCACAGAGCATATTTGTTGCAGAATTGCACCACATTCCACATTGTCTTCTAACGCTTTTTCAATCGCTTGCGTCTGACCTTTGATCTTTCTGACGCGTAGAAGAATCTTTTTTTTGTCTTCAACCTGATTAGGCATCAGACCTCCTTATTTGCTAGCATTTATACTATAGTACCCCATAGTATAAAAAAAGCAATATTTTTTATAAATCGAAAATCAAAAAGCTCTTTAGCGAAAATTTTCTATCCCTGTTTTTAGTTTTTTTTAAATTAACATCATAGAGCTTATGCGAAAGTCACAAAAAAATGGGACTTTTAGCTCCCATTTTTTATTTTGGCTCATGTTCTTTGTAATGCTGTGACCTTTTAGAATTATGTTTCCAACTTTTAGCCACTTTGTAGATATTTTGAACGTTTCAAGCCTTGAAAATACTACCGACAGTTTAGATTAAACTGCCTTTACAGACTGTACTAGAATATTTTTAGTGAGCGGATGATATTTATTATTCATTATTTAGGAATTATTAAATCCTATAAATATCATTTATTGGATTAATTTATTTTGGTACTGTGCATATCATCCCCCAGTTAAGAATAAGGAATAACTATGAATAAGATGATGAATGCTCTTATCCTAGAAAATTTTGGTGATCATGAATTTAAACGTGTAGAACTCCCTATACCTCAACCAGAGGCTGGGCAAGTTCTAGTACGTATTCATGCTAGTGGTGTAAACCCTATTGATTATAAAATTCGTCTTGGTGAAGCACCATATGCTATGCCAGAGCTTCCTGCCGTGTTGGGAACAGATATGGCTGGGGTTGTAACTGCTGTTGGTGAAGGTGTCACCCACTTCAACGTCGGAGATGAAGTTTACGGTCTGATTGGTGGCGTTCGTGGTCTTCAAGGATCTTTAGCAGAATATGTTGTAGCAGATGCTGATCTGATCGCATTAAAGCCACGGAATATCTCTATGCGCGAGGCAGCAGTACTACCATTGACGTTCCTCACCGCTTGGGAAGGTTTAGTGGATAATGCGAAGGTCCAACCAGGGCAAACTGTACTGGTTCAGGGTGGTGCTGGTGGCGTTGGTTATATGGTGGTTCAGCTTGCAAAAGCACTTGATGCAAATGTTTGGGCGACTGGTCGTACAGCTGATCAATCACTGATTTCAGAACTCGGTGCAACACCTCTCGATTACACAACAGCATCTTCCGATGACATTATTGCTGCAAGCCCTGAGGGTCAAGGTTTTAACATTGTTTACGACACTGTGGGTGGTCCAGTACTCGAAGCTTCACTTTCCATGACAACTCACTATGGCCACATTACCAGCTGTGCTGCATTTGGTAATCATAATTTAGCGAGTTCATCTCTACGGTGTGCCACAGTGTCTGGCGTATTCGTCCTAATGCCGATGTTAACAGGCAATCGCCGTTCTCATCATGGTGATATCCTTAAGATCGCGACTCGTCTCGTTGAGGAAGGTAAACTGCGTCCTATTGTTGATCCTCGTCATTTTACTCTAGACCAAGCGATTGAGGCTCATGATGCTGTTCAAGATCGCTCTGCCAATATTAAGGTCGTGATTGATGTCATTTAACGCACTTCAGGCCAAGACTTGGCGCTTCAATTGTATTGGAGATACAGATGTTCTGACATTAGAAACACTTCCTGTTGCTTTACCAGCCGCAGGAGAAGTTCTAATCCAGATGAAAACGATCGGACTCAACCGGGCTGATGTAATGTTTCGGCGTGGTACTTATATTCAAAAGGCAGTATTCCCTTCTCGTCTGGGATATGAGGGAGCAGGCATAGTTCTGGCGATAGGTGAAGGTGTACGCCAATTTTCTCCAGGAGATGCAGTATCGATTCTTCCGACTGACAATCTAGCCAAATATGGGACATATGCGGACAAGCTTCTGATTCCAGAAACTTTTTTAGTTCACAAACCTGATAGTTTAAGCTGGGAAGAAGCTTCTTCAATCTGGATGCAGTATTTGACGGCTTGGGGTGGTGTAATCCATGCTGGTGGAGTTTCGAAAGGAAAAACGATCTTGATCACAGCAGCTTCAAGTAGCGTAGGACTAGCTGCGATACAGATAGCTGAAGCAGCGGGTGCTAAGGTCATTGCAAGTACACAGACGATAGAGAAAAAGCAACGTTTACTGGATCTCGGTGTTAAAAATGTTATAGCCAGTGAAGATGAACCAGATTTGTATGAGGCGCTTGTTTTACGTTTAGGTGGAGAACATCTTGATGTCGCCTTCGATGCTGTAGGAGGGCCACATATTGAACAGATTGCAAAAGCGATGTCTGTGGGAGGAACTATGGTTATGCATGGTGCACTTAGCCCGGAGATCACACCATTTCCCCTTAAAGTTGCATTACGCAAGAGCTTAACCATGCGAGGTTTTTTGTTCCTTGAGGTTCTCCATGACCCTGTTCTAAGGGAGCAAGCCAGACGATTTATTCTTAGCAGTATAGGTGCAGGATATCTTCGTCCAGTGATCGACTGTTGCTTTAACTTTGAGGACATGCATGACGCTCAGCGCTATCTTGAATCAAATCAGCAAATAGGAAAAATTGTAGTTACTCTA
>JAVXBC010000167.1:0-2889 GCA_036660195.1 Acinetobacter sp. | reverse complement strand
GGCCCAGCACTTCCACTAAGTAATCAAACAATGCTCGGATTCGCAAAGGTGTCGGGCCCCGCTGTGGACGATATAAATACAGGCGCCAAACGGGAGAGGTTTCCTCATGAAGTATCTGAATGAGCTTACCACTCCTAAGCCACGGCAAAACTAGAAATCCAGGCATGTGTCCGAATCCAACTCCAGCGAGAATAGCTTGAAATTCAGCTTCTAGATCATCTGTAATAAAACGGGGCTTTGATGGCGTAAAGCTTCGACTTTCGGTGAATGTCCATGGCCAGTAACGCCCTGTTTTATGATCGACTAGTGCTGTTAGAGGGTATTTATCAAGGTCAATAATTTTTTTAGGCATTCCAACCTTATCAATTAACTCTGGCGTACCCACAGAATAAAAGTTCACTTTAGCCAATTCCCTTGCCACATATCGATTGTCCGGCAAAAATCCAAATCTGATCCCGATATCTATCCGCTCATCGATCACATCCGAGTGTGAATCTGTTAGCACACAATCCACGACAATATCTGGATAACGTGTGGCAAATTCTGCTAGTGCAGGTACTACCAATTTACGCCCTAACACAGACGACACAGTAAGACGGACAGTCCCACGCATTTCATCTCGTTTTTCCTTGGTGTCTTTTACAAGCAAAGCATCGATCGATCCCACCGCAAAACGTGCTTGCTTTGCCAGACGCTCACCATCAGCGGTAATTTTAATTTGTCGAGTACTCCTGTAAAACAGAATCTCTCCGCGCTGCTCTTCTAGCTCTTTTATTGCCCGTGTCACTACCTGTGGGGAAATACCCAGCTGAGTTGCTGCCTCTTTAAAATTTCGAGACTCTGCTGCGACACAAAAGATACGCATCATTTCCAATTTGTTCTGCATGTCCAATCCTGTGTTATGGTAATTATTCCGTAAATAGGAATTCTGAAAGATAATATTATTCATTTATTATACCTAACAAGGCTGTAATACTTAATCCATCAAATATGATTGACAGATAGGTTGAAGGTTACTTGTATGAATAATATAGAAAATAAAGTTATTGTTATCACTGGTGCAAGTAGTGGTTTAGGTGAAGCTACTGCTCGCTTACTTGCTAAAAAAGGTGCAAAGGTTGTACTTGGTGCTAGACGTACTGAAAAATTAGAGGCTATTGTTCACGACATTCGTGCTGAAGGTGGTCAAGCTGAATTTATTGGTATGGATATAACCAAACCACATGAAGTACAAGCACTTATTGAAAAGGCATTAAGCGCATTTGGTCAAATCGATGTATTGGTAAACAATGCTGGATTAATGTCTATTGCACCATTAAGTGAGCTAAAAGTTGATGAATGGGATCGTATGATCGACATTAATATTAAAGGTGTTCTTTATGGTATAGCAGCTACCCTACCTGTTTTCCAAAAACAAAACTTTGGACACTTTATTAATCTCGCATCTGTTGCAGGGTTAAAAGTATTTAGTCCAGGAGGTACTGTTTATAGCGGTACTAAGTTTGCTGTAAGAGCCATCTCTGAAGGACTTCGTCATGAAGTTGGGGGAACAATTAGAACGACTACTATTGAGCCTGGTGCAATTGAGTCAGAACTAAAATTCGGTTCTTCTCATAAAGAAAGTTCAGAGTTTGTTACTGATTTCTACAAACAAGCCATACCAGCTGACTCAGTCGCTCGAGCAATTGCTTATGCAATTGAACAGCCTGCGGATGTAGATATTAATGAAATTGTTTTGCGCCCAACGAGCCAAGAGTTTTAATTATTGAATAACATAAAATGGGAGCACTTCGCTCCCATTTTTACTATATTTTTTTAAAGTTGAGGACAAATCTATGAAAGCCGTATCGTATGTTATAAATAACCATGATGATTTTAAAAATTCATTGGTAGATATTGAAAAAGCGAAGCCTACGCTTAAGGAGCGTGATGTACTGGTAAAAGTTCAGGCAATCTCTGTGAATCCAGTTGATACCAAAGTGAGAAAAAATTCGTCTGAAGCAAATAATCGTATTTTAGGTTGGGATGCCGTTGGGGAAATTATTGAAGTTGGCTCAAAAGTTACCTCGTTTAAAGTAGGAGATTCTGTTTGGTATGCTGGCGATTTAACCCGAGATGGTAGTAATGCTGAGTTTCAAGCAGTCGATGAACGAATTATCAGTCTTAAACCAATTACAGTATCTAATGCAGAAGCAGCAGCATTGCCATTAACTGCAATAACGGCATGGGAAATGCTGTTTGATCGGTTTCAAATTTCAGAAACAGAAGTTGGCAGTATTTTAATTATTGGTGGTGCAGGTGGTGTAGGATCAATCGCTATCCAACTCCTAAAAGCAAAAACAAATCTGACCGTTATAGCAACAGCTTCACGTGAAGAAACGAAATCTTGGGTGGAATCACTTGGTGCCGACCATGTCATTGATCATAGCAAAGATTTAAATGCACAAATCGAGACACTAGGCATTGAAAAACCAAAATACGTATTCTCTACAAATCATACAGAAACATATATCAAGCAAATAGTTTCTCTGATTGCACCACAAGGCAAGCTTGGATTGATCGATGATCCACAAACATTTGATATTATGCCGTTTAAGACTAAATCTATTTCTATCCATTGGGAGTTGATGTTCACCCGTTCAATGTATGAAACCGATGATATTGAAAAGCAAGGTGATCTATTGCAACAGGTTGCCCAATTAGTTGACCAGCAAAAAATTAGAAGTACCCTCAACCAAAATCTAGGCAAAATTAACGCTGCAAACTTGGAGAAGGCGCATAAGTTGCTTGAATCAGGCAAGTCAAAAGGCAAAATTGTACTAGAAAACTTCTAAAACAAATTAAAGGTGAAATAATGACTATTTCAGTAATTGCGAACTTTAAGGCAAA
>JAVXBC010000166.1:0-5610 GCA_036660195.1 Acinetobacter sp. | reverse complement strand
CGGGCGGGCGCTTTGGCACAGCACAATCGACCTTTCAGGTCGGTGGCAATACAGGTACAGCCATTGGGCCTTTATTGGCAGCGCTGATCATTGTACCGTTTGGACAGCACGCCGTGGCATGGTTGATTGTATTTGCCTTGCTTGCGATTTGGGTGCTGTTTGGTGTTAGTCGTTGGAGCATCAGCCACAGTAAAAAACAGTTGGCGGCACGGGCGCATCAAGTCCAAAGCAAATTGCATGGACGTCAACTCGTCATCGCGCTGTCGACCATTTGCGTGTTGATGTTTGCCAAATTTACTTACATCGCCAGCATCAGTAACTATTTCACTTTTTATTTAATGCATAAGTTTCAGCTCAGTTTACAAAGTGCACAGTTACACCTATTTGCCTTTTTGGCTGCGGTGGCTTTGGGTACATTTGCAGGTGGGCCGATTGGAGACCGAATTGGGCGTAAAGCGGTGATTTGGGTGTCTTTTGTCGGCATGGCGCCGTTTGCGTTGATGATGCCGCATGCCAATCTATTTTGGACGACCATACTTTCGATTATCACAGGTTTAGTAATGTCCTCTGCCTTTGCCGCAATGGTGGTCTATGCTCAAGAAGCCGTTCCGGGACGAGTTGGCATGATTGCAGGTTTGATGTTTGGTTTAATGTTCGGTGTGAGTGGCATCGCCGCAGCAGGCTTAGGATATTTGGCTGACGTCAAAGGCATTGAATGGGTGTTTGGCGTGTGTTCGTTATTGCCTTTACTCGGTTTGGCGACCTTCTTTTTACCGAAGACTCAAGCAAACTAACTGAATACTGCTGACCTATAGTTTCAATCGCGCTATCTTATCAAACTAAGATGGCGCGATTGCATTTTGGCCTGATGATTATGATTGGTTATAACGGCATTAAATGTATGTGTGTTTTGACTTTGGAGGATTGACGTAATGACTGATCTTGATGGTGTACTCAAATTTTCATTAGGCGTAGATCAACTTTCATTTGAAATGGATGGACAGCATATTCAGTTGGGCCAAGGTTTAAGTTTTATACATTCGAATAGTATGCGGCATGGCGTGCTGGATGAGCTTGCGATTGAGTCGATGATTTATGTGATTGAAGAGCTTTTGGAATCCGTTCAGATGACGTATGCCCAACCCAAGACTGCCATAACTTCAGATGCCTTATTCCAAAGAGTTGTAGCATTGTTTTTTCCAGATCAGCAGCAGATTGACCGTGTGCAACTTGAAAGTGCTTTTAATACATTTGTTGAGCGCAGGGAATACTATGTGTCTAAAGTGGCTGATGACGGTCTTTCTAGTTTGGTTTACTTTATTGTACTGCGGGAGATGATGCATCACTGGAATGTGGTGGCAATAAGAAAAAGCAATTAGGTCATTTGATTATAAATCTTTCTGATTTTCAGCTTCCAAATAATTTTTAGGGTTTCTTCTTTTTCTCAAAGTAGAAAGAAATGATGCACGAGGAGAGTTAAAAAATAAAAAAGCACCGAAATGATTTCGATGCTTTTAGGATGTTGTGTAAGCTAGCTTATTTAAGATGCTCGGCGATATCGGTAAAGATTACACCTAAACCATGCGCGCCAGCGTCTGGGTGGCCTAAGCTTCGATCCCCAACAATTCCTGCACGGCCCATACGAGCGACAACCTCTTTAGTTGATTCTGCACCTTTTACCGCGGCTTGAGCACCTAAGACAAAGTTTTCTTTAAAGCTTTTGTTGGTATTTGCAGACCATGAATCCGCACATGGTACCAAGGCATCAATTAAGGTTTTATCACCCACCACAGCACCACGGCCAAATGAACGTTCACCTGTGATTTGAATACCTTTAACCGCGTCTTGTAGCATGGCAGCAAAGTCAGCTGTTGTTAAGGTTTCTTTACCTTGGATCGATTTGCTCGCAGCACGGAAAGCAGAACCCCAAATTGGTCCAGAAGCTCCACCGCAATGCTCCATAATGATCATTGAACAGTTAAACAAGAAGTCGTCCATGTGTTGTGCTTGTGCAAGTTCATGCCATTGGCGTTTAAGCTGTTTAAAGCCTTTGGCTACACTCATGCCAAAATCACCATCACCTGCATGTGCATCAAGTTCACAGAACGGCACTTCATTTTTAATGATGCAAGCACTCATGACATCAACCACATAGCGCATATTTTCAATAGTGAATTGCTCATTGGCAATTTCTGCATGCTCTGCTTGCGTTTCAATATCGGTATTTAATGTACCTTCCACCTGTGAACCAGTTGTTGCAAACTCCAATGGCAGGGCAGCCGAACCATCCATTTTAAATGCAGGAGAATCTGCTTCAGCATCTAAATAACCTTTTAGCTCATCGTCTAAAGCTAATAACGAAACAGAGGCGCCGGCCATATCGATACTGGTCATATAGTTGCCGACAAAGGTGCGGTAAATTTTAATGCCTCGAACTGCAAGATGTTCACAAACATCTTGGTTGAATACATACAACTCTTGTAATGGCGTTGTACCAAAGCCGTTAACGAGTACCGCAACTTCGGTTAAGTTCGGACGGTCGAGGAATAAATCATCGACTATGCGCTGTGCTAATTTTTTAGAAGGCAAAATTTTCTCACGGCGGATCCCTGGTTCACCATGAATACCTGCACCATATTCTATCTCATCGTCAGCTAAAATCAGTGTTGGCGTACCTTTTGCGGGAACTGTACATGAGGTAAATGCAAAGCCAAGGCTGGTGACGCTGTCCGCAGCTTTTTGTGCAAGTGCTTTGACCTGTGCCAACTCATAGCCTTTAGATGCTGCTGCACCTGCAATTTTATGTACAAAGATGGTTCCAGCAACGCCACGACGGCCAACGGTATATAGGCTGTCATTCACCGCAATATCATCCGCCACTTTAACGAAATCGACTTGAATACCATCATCAGCAGCAAGTGCAGCAGCATTCTGAAAATTCATCATATCGCCAGAATAGTTTTTGATGATCATCAGTGCGCCTTTGTCTGAGGCTACTTGTTGTAAGGCTTTATAGACTTGAATTTGTGAAGGTGATGCGAAGACATCACCGCAAACAGCAGCATCAAGCATGCCTTGTCCCACAAAGCCAGCATGAGCAGGTTCATGACCACTGCCACCACCGCTGATCAAGGCAACATTTTGGTGTTTTTCTTTACGGGAAATAATTTTATAAGATTCATTGAATGCAAGTTCTGGATGAGCTAGTACAAATCCTTTGCACATTTGGACTACGATGCTTTCTGCATCGTTCATGAGTTTTTTCATTGAGCTACCAATCAGTATATATAGGAGTGAATAAGCACTAAAACTCTGGACAAAACTTCTTCACCCTTTGATGGACTTGTTCATGCGCTAATGATGGATGTTGCCATTAGAATAAAGTCGGGATTATGAATTGTAGAATATTTGCATATATTCAAAGAAATCTGTCCTTGTTTTAGCTTTTGATGCATCAATTTATTTAATCCGTCCTTGTTTTAATTAAATAAAAATGAATGCTAAGCGTTAATTGATTAATCAATTAACTAATCCAAGAGGATATTAATTATATTTTATAAAATTACAATAATAGAAATGATCAATTTTTTTAAAAAATGACGATAGATTTTGCTAATGCATCAAGTTTTTAGACATTTTTTAGCAAGATTTGTCATAAAAATGATGGTGATCTTTTGAGTTTCTAGAATAAGAAATCCCCTCAATTGAGGGGATTTCTTTCATCTGTTAAAGCGAGCTCGAAAGTTGTGAATTAAACAATCGAATCATCTAAATTCGGTGCTAACCAACGCTTCGCTACATCCAGTGTCCAACCTTTACGTTTCGCATAATCCTCAAGCTGATCTTGAGAAATCTTGCCCACGTTAAAGTATTCACTTTCAGGGTGCGAATAATAGAAACCACTCACAGAAGAAGGTGGCATCATCGCAAAGTGTTCAGTCAACTTGGTACCAATCTTTTCTTCCGAACCTAACCAGTCAAACAACACTGCTTTTTCAGAATGCTCAGGACAAGCAGGATAACCTGGTGCAGGACGAATACCGACATACTTTTCTTTGATCAATTCTTCATTGCCCAAAGTCTCATCGGCTTTATAGCCCCAGAACTCTTTACGGATACGCTCATGCAAATGCTCTGCAAAAGCTTCGGCAAAACGATCCGCTAAAGACTGAATCAAGATTGCAGAATAATCATCACCTTTGGCTTTATATTCATTCGCCAATTCTTCTGCACCAAAGATTGATACCGTGAAACCACCGAGATAGTCAGTATTGTCTTTAGAGGTGCTAATAAAGTCGGCTAAAGATAAATTTGGTTTGCCTGTGACTTTGTCCGACTGCTGACGCAAGTGTTCAAAAGTATGTGTGACATTCTGCGCTGTTTCATCAAACACGCTGACTGTATCTGCACCTGTACGTTGAGCAGGGTATAGACCAAATACAGCACGCGCATCGAAACGATTATTCTCGATCACATCTTTGAGCATGGCTTGCGCTTGATTATACAAATCCGTTGCAGCTTCACCGACAATCTCATCTTCTAAGATTTTCGGGAATTTACCTGCCAAGCTCCAAGAAATAAAGAATGGTGTCCAGTCAAAATACTCCACCAATGTTGCAAGTGGGTAGTTGGTCAGTACATGTGTTCCCATTGTATTTGGAATTGGTGGCACATAATTCACATCGACTTTAAAGCCATTTTCGATTGATTCGGCATAGCTGAGTTTGGCTGCTTTTGGCTGCTTATTGGCTAAACGTTCACGAATCTTGGCATATTCAGCACGATGCTCGGCAATAAAGTTACCACGCATTTCTTTCGAGAGCAGGGTGGTTGCTACACCGACTGCACGAGAAGCATCGGCCACATAAATCACCGCATCATTTGAATATTGCGGATCAATTTTAACGGCTGTATGCGCTTTCGATGTGGTTGCACCACCAATCAATAACGGAATGTCAAAACCTTTACGCTGCATTTCTTTGGCAACAAATACCATTTCATCTAAAGATGGCGTGATCAAACCTGATAAACCGATGATGTCACATTTTTCATCAATTGCGGTTTGCAGGATTTTTTCCGCAGGCACCATGACGCCGAGGTCAACGATGTCATAACCATTACAGCCCAAGACCACACCCACGATATTTTTACCAATATCATGTACGTCACCTTTTACCGTTGCCATTAACACACGACCTTTAGATTGTGCATTGCCTTTTTCGGCTTCGATGTATGGGTTCAACCAAGCCACAGCTTGTTTCATCACGCGTGCAGATTTTACCACTTGTGGTAGGAACATTTTACCTGAGCCGAACAGGTCACCGACCACGTTCATGCCATCCATCAATGCACCTTCAATGACATCGAGTGGACGTTTGGCTTTGAGGCGGGCTTCTTCAGTATCTTCATCGATATAGGTGGTGATGCCTTTTACCAACGCATATTCAAGACGCTTTTCAACCGACTCATTGCGCCATTCAAGATTTTCAGCTTCGCGTTGTGCACCACTATGACCACGGAATTTTTCTGCGACTTCAAGCAGTTTCTCTGTGGCGTTTTGACCTGATTCACCTTGGTTTTGGTTCAGTACAACATCTTCAACCGCATCTT
>JAVXBC010000165.1:0-5641 GCA_036660195.1 Acinetobacter sp. | reverse complement strand
CTTTTTCAAGTGAAATTTTATTTTCTAAACAATCAAAAAAATGTTTAAGATCTTTTTGGGTTACATTTTTATTTAAGTTAAAAGGTTGCTCAATCTCATAGTGATTAGACCATGTCACCATTTTCTTCCAAGTAAAACCGATAAGATCCTCATGATTAGCATCATTTTTGACGTGACTTGTATAGAGAGAAAACGGCTGGCTGATCGATTGAATGAATTTCAATACTTCAGGATCGATCGTTGCTTTTTCTTTTTTTTCCCGCCACTTCCGGTATTCGTCTAGAAACGTTTCACGGTATAAAAATACGTCCTGTTGTTGAGGCTGCTTCTGCTTTTTCTTGCTCTTTAATGCAGCAGTTTGAGAATTATTTTCTGTGTGTGAATGAATCTTCTTCATCAATTTTAAAATATCTCTTTCATTCGACTGAAATTCAACTTTGAAATCGCGATGCATCAACTGACTATCGCCTAATAATGCCTTGATCAATTGAGGTGAATATTCACGGTTTGCTTGATAAAACATGTCAGCAATCAGGATATTCAGATGATGCAGATAATGTCTTGCAGTGATCCGAATGTCTTCATGCCCCATCAGATGCGCAAGTCGAGACCAGGCTTGGGCACTACGCGATGAAGCATCCTTCATATTGGGTAAAATGTGCTTTTTAAGCTTACGCCCAAACTCGGAATCATAGTCAGTAAAACAACGTACCAGTGCTATGCTGCCTTTTAAAAGGATAGCCAAATGTGAAGCGGTACTATGCCTGAAAGCATGAAAGGTATATTGATGATCGTTTGTCCCTAATACAGTATTAAACAGCAACTGGGTAATTTTTGATAAATTTGTACTGGATAAAGGTTGTTCACCCAGCATAAAGAGCTGTTTGGTTTTTCTATTGCAGACTGCTGCAGTCGCTTTAGAGCCAGGTAACAGGTTTTGATAAAAGCGACAAAATCCTGTGAACTCGTCCGGTGCTAAAAAATGAGCTAAATCAAACTGACGCGTGGCATTATCACTTTTCAGATCACGCTCAGAATTTAGACGAATCCTAAGGGTGAGATCATCAATATCACCCATTGTTTTTCTCATTTTATGGTCAGATCGATCGTCTTTCTGCTGATCTAAAGCGGATTCAAACACATAATAGAGCTGTCGATTGTCAGGATGTTTTCGTAACTGCGGAGATACAAAATCATCGATACAGATCCCGGCAGCTTCATCAATACGCAAGCCCAGTCTAAATGCCAATGTATAGACCCATTCTAGACAGGTTGCATCCTGCTCAGTCAGACCCAAAGCTTCTGGGTATTCTCTAAGAATCCGTATCATCAATTGAAACATCTGCGGACTAATGAGTCTGGTTTTTAAAAATAAACCGTCACTTTGACGTTCATATAAATATTGCACAATCGGTGCACGATGATTCTTGACTAAGTATTGGTGAAAGGCTTTCAGCCGATCAAAGGCATAACCCGAGGTATTGTATTTTTTATTGTTGTTGGTTTGGGCGGTCGTTTTATGATTTTTCTGATCATTCAGCAGTTTTTCTTCAACAATCGTGCGATACATTTCCTCAAACTGCTCTTCAGTGGCTGTATCTAGATTGATCTGCTGTTCTAGAACATAACAAAGTAGGTCAAGCACAAAACTACTATAGTAACGCTTGATTGTTGAGACTTTAATCGCTGCTTTCCCATGATAAGCAAATTCGTTTTCTAACCACTGACACACGCGTAAATGTGCAATAGCCACTACATAATCTAGGTACTCGCCATTTCCAGCCTCATACGCAGATTTATAGTCCTCAGATTTTTGGATGCTTTCTTGGAGTTGATCCGCAAGCTGTTTGGGTTTGATATCCTGATGAAAAGATAAAAGCCAGGATTTCAGCTCATGACGTTGACCGGTTCGTCGATCATGAAATGTTTTGACTGTAACTGTAGGCATCTCCAAGTCTAAGACTTGAGGCTTTTTTTCAAGATTTTTGATTCTAGCTTGAATAGTTTTCCAGCAATCGGGTTGATCATAGAGCTGTGTATACTGCTCATAGATTAAAGGCGAAGTGATGATCTGATTGTTCAGTACACTGGTACTTAACACATCCAGATTAGGAATCTCTTGCCACAAGACATAATCCATATGCTTAAAAATGGCAAAACCGGTCTTTTCCAAGCCTTTTAAAAATAGCTTCACGTGATTAAGCTGTGCAAATGGCTGATCCTCACGTGCTTTTCTAGAGTCCCCCTCCTCCGCCATATTCAGTACAATGTTTAAATGGATTTTAAGTTTTTCTAGCAGTAAGGCTTCAGGCTGATTCCCCGTTTCAATTTCACTCTGTTCTTTTTCCCAGTACAGCAATGGCGAAGTGCTTTGTAATACATACCCTTGCGGTCCATTGAGTAGTTGCTGAATCCGTCGATAACATAGCATCGCAAAGGCATTGAAATAAATGTTTTGGGTTTGCCATAACTCCGCCTCTTCTTCGCCATCCTGACGATAGATGTTGCCATACTTTGTCGAGGGCAACGTGTATGAAAAGACATAAGCCTTTTGAACCTTTTCGGCATCTGAATAGATCGGAAGCAAGCCACTATCCAGGTTCATATGAAAAATCGCATCATGAATGGCTATCAGTCGTTCAGGTTGCATGCATCCCTGATCAAAAATTAATGAAATACACAGACATTCAAACAAGGTATTCACTAATTTTTGTTGCTCTTTAGCCGTAGAGTCTAAGAGGATACCTTGAGTTTGTTGTTTGAGATAATCCGCCCAATTCACATACAGTTTTTCTTTTACCTCGACGAGCATAGTACCCTGCTGTAACTTTCGTCCTGAAAAAACGTTGTCTAGACGTTTAGGTGTGTAGACTATCCAATCGGGCAACTTAATCTCATAGCTCTCGGCATAGGAAGGGTAATCCTTTTGCCACTGCTGGTTTTTCTCGTTACAAATCCGTTTCACTTGTTTAAAACAGAATTGAAGGTAATCTGCAGCATTGTCCTTAAATTTGGATATTTGGCAGAGCTGCTCTAAAACTGCTCTATAGAGAGTAAACTTGTCCAGAATTTGCTGATCAAGCCACTTAAAATCAATTTGAGCAAGGTCAGAATTTACATCTGTGTATGTAGCAGTGATCAGCTGAGAAATTTCCTTAAAAATGTCGGCGATTTCTCTTTTAATGGCATTTTCTAATTGCGTAACGAGTGATGTATCAAGCACAAGATGGTCCTTTAAAGCACTTCAAGCTTTGCGATTTCTAGTTTGTTGAGCAAGCTTTTAACTTGTTGCTGAATGTCGTGTTTGTAGAGATAAGGGCTTAATCCAGAAATGTGACTGAATCCCATGCTCTGCTTATCATGGGTATATAGCGTATTGTGAATGTCACCACTCAGGGCGAGATGATTTTTAGTGAAATGCCTTGGCCAGTTTTTATAAATCTGCACGGTCTCTTTAAGGTAATTCGTGACAAAATCAGCAGACATGGGCTGTAACTCCAAATGCTCCACGACTTCCGCAAGATTCACTGGACCTTTCTTGGACTTGATCCGAGGATATGAAATGACATAGAGTATAAAACCCTCTCTTTCTAGTTGAGCTTGCGAACTTTTTATCCCAAGTGATTCGATGGTTTGTGTCAAATATTTTCGATACGCATTGAAATGATTCTGCCAGTAGCGCGTAACGGGAACAGGACGTCCTACTTTTCGTGAATCAGTTTTTTTGTCATGCACGTAAATCAGTTGTGCCTTAGCATCGTAATATTTTAGTAACCCCGGCATGCCAACTATTGGACGCACGGTCAGGCAAATTAAGGAAAGATGCCACATCCAAATACTGTAAGCATTCAGTTTCTCGATACGATTCGCTTGAGCATCCGCTAATGTTTTTTTGACAAAATGATAAAGCTTATTAAAAAATTCACTCGCGGCCTCTATAGTCCAGCAGCGCTGACTACCGATACGTTCCTCACGATGAAAAATATAACCAGGGTGTTCATTCTTAATCCATGGATCACCTTTTCTACGGTCTAATAGAACATTGATATAGCATTGAAAATGTTGGTTGATTTGATTGATCTGACGCCCTTCATAATTCCATTGCACAATATGATGGGTATCTCGATTAGCCAACAAGTGTGCGACTAGGTTATCACCAGTCTCCATATCCAGATGGAAATAGATTTGCCGCTCTAACATCCCGCAGGTGATTTCACCAATCTGATGCTCTTTAAAGACTTCCCGCAAAAAATTATTATATTGAATCGCACAAAATTCACTTTGCTCTAAATTCTCTAAAGCCTTTAAACTGGTGATCCATGGTACTGGAATACACCATTCTAGAGTCAAGGCTCGATTATAACGCTGTGTTTTATCCTCCATGGCACCGGAATGATTGGCATTAAGCTTGGGATCAATCACCCAGTAATAATGAATGACTTTGTTGATTGATTTTTCTTTAATTCTGCCACCCTCAATCAAATCCTTAACCTTTTGAAAGACCGTTGGACTCAGACCCGTCAATAGACACATCAGACCACATACAGCTAAAGACGATTGATATGGATCAATGCTGATCTTTTCTTGATAACATTCCTGCAATCGCTGATAGGCCTGATGTAGTAAACTGGGTTTCAAATAAAGCGGACTCGTTTTATAGGGTAAATTACGTCGCTGAATTCGCTTTTCCTGCTTTTCAAGCTGTTCCTGATTTTTCTGCTGGTCATCAGAGAAAATCCCCTTCTCCCGTTTAGCTATCTCATCCTGTTCAGGATCAACAACATTGGCCTCTGTATCCTGTCCATTATCATCATTCTCCAAATCAAACGATGATGTGCCTGAATCAGATTTATAGGTCATGCCCTTTTTAATTTTGTCAATTAAAGCCTGAACATTGATTCCTTTTGAATTTAATCTACTATTGGCAATCTCATTGAAAACAATAATGAATTGTTGAATATAGCGGCCGAGATTAAGCTGTTCAAAATCATTTTTTATTGTTTTGCGCTCTAAAAGAATTTTTAACTCATTGGCATCAAATTCATCCATAGCTTGGAGTTTTCGTATGACTTTTTTATACAATAGTTTATTTTTCTCAGTGCTCGAAAACTGCTTTTGCAAAAGAAGTTTTAAATTATAAGATACTGTATTCATTTTATTGTTGTTTTTACATTCATGCAGAACAACTCGTCTTTCAGTCTCTTCAGACTGAGACTCTAACCAAATGATTTCCTTAAGTACTTCAGCCAAGACTGCAGTACAAAGATAGGAATAGATGAATACCTCTTTTTGTTGGTCGCATAGTTCTCCTATAAATGCACTTATAGACCATTGAGTTAAGCCTGCCAATAATTTCTGTTGTGTCACCATCCGATTATTTTTAATCACCACACGGATATCGTGAGCAGCACAATACAACTGCTGGGCTTGCTGATCTTGTACCAAGAGATGATTCAAAATTTGTTTTTTTTCGCTCAGAGACTGATTGACCCAGAATTCTAATAGTTGAATCTGTTTGTCTAGATCTGAAAATTCATTCGTTTCATTCATAAAATCACCATAATTTTTCAGGGTAAAAATTGAAATTTAGGTTTTGCTCTAACTTGAGGTTCAAGTCTTTATGCAACTTGAAGTATTTTTT
>JAVXBC010000164.1:0-5774 GCA_036660195.1 Acinetobacter sp. | reverse complement strand
ATCGCTAAAGTACCATCTGCGGTGGTTCGCTTAGAGGATCAACTTAAAACTGAATACCCACATTTAGATCAATCAATTGAAAATACAGTTAATGATATGGGCGCGAGTTTAAAGCCTCATTTAACCCAAACCGAATCAGTCGTAGATCAAATGAATACTCAAGATGCCATTCATATCGATCCGAGTACACTCAATCAAGATAAAAATAGAGCTGAAATGACCGGCGTATTTAATAAAGTATGTGCAGATGACGTAAAATTTCAGGTCGATAATGCTCGTGTAGGTCAAGCATACCAATCAAACATTATGCTGATGTCTAACCATGATCTTAAACAGATTACATTTAAATCGGATAGTTTTAAATTTGCTGAGCACGATTTTTATTTTGATGATGCAACACAGACCATTCAAGGCAACCCTGAAAGAGCAGAAGAACTGATTTTTTCATTTCAATACTGTATTAAAAATGAGACTCGCACGGCAAAGTGCAAAATGAATATTATTCCTGATCCACGAACTTTATGGAAAGTACTTGAGCCTGAAGCCGAACAGCCTTTTATTAAAACGCATACAGAACAAAAAATGATAGAGACTGAAAATTATAAGCTTATTGCTGCCAGTCGACGTGGTCGCTCACATGAACATGCTGGGACATTTCGTGATGATGATTTTACCATCATGCATATTCCGAATAGTGCATGGTCAGTGATTGCTGTTGCTGATGGGGCGGGGAGTGCACAGTATTCTAGGGAAGGCTCACGTATTGCAGTCGAAATTGTGCAAAGTGAATTTCAGCGTTATTTACACGATTACACCATCGAATCTTTAAATGAAGATATCAAAAAATGGCGAGTGGGTGGTCAAGATGAGCAAACCAAAGTCATTGCACATAAATTGAATCAACAATTTTTTCATGTTTATTATGAAATTTATAAATCTATTATCACTCAAATAGAACAACAAGCTGAAGAAATGGCTGTGGCTGCGAAGGCTTTTTCAACCACTTTATTAATCGCCGTACTCTGTCACCAACAAGATAAAACATTTATGAGCACTTTTTCAGTCGGTGATGGCGTCATTGCAGCCTATAGCGATGAGCTGGTTCGCATTATGAATGTCGCGGATGGTGGCGAATATGCAGGTCAAACCAAGTTTTTAGACCGCAGTATTGGGCAAGAATTGGGCGCTCGGATCAAAATTGGATGCTATAGCAATATTGATGCAGTCATGGTGATGACCGATGGTATTTCAGATCCTATCTTTGAAACAGAGGTTGGATTGACGAACCATGAAAAATGGAAAGACTTATATGGCCAATTAGCCCCGTTATTCCACACTGAAAATGCGGCAAGTGAGCTTTTGGAGTGGATGCATTTCTTTACGCCAGGTCATCATGATGATCGTACCTTGGCCGTCCTTTGCAATAACAATAAGGCAGAGTCACTTCAGTAAAATAATTTAAAGATGAGGTGAATAGATATGTCTGCAAAAATTATTAAGTGTCACACGGTTGATGGTAGAGCAATTGAATTTGTTGATGAAGTGATTGGTTCAGGTGCAATGAAAGATGTTTATTTTTCCCCTGACCGTAGTTATGTGGTGTGCTTTTTTAGTAAAGAAAAAAATAAATTTTATGAATCAAAAGCAGCATTAGAACAGCAAAAAGATCGCTTAAAAGAAATTGTGGGCAATAAATGGAATGGTATTTTTAATGGTGTCGGTGGCGATTATTGGAAAAATATCTTTTGTTGGCCTGATGGACTCGTTGAATACAATGACTTGTTAGGTATCACTGCTCCGACGTATAAAAAATATTACTTTTTTTCTTATGGTTCAAAAAATAACGATTTTTTAAAAATTAAAGGCAAGGAAAAAGAAGGTAAGTGGTTTGCGAGTGCCAATAACCAAAACCGCTTTTTAGATGAGCGTGAAAAGGGGAGTTGGCTGAATTACCTGAAAATTTGTATTTTAATTTCACGCGCTGTACGTCGAATGCATGCTGCGGGTCTAGCACATTCGGATTTATCTTATAAAAATGTACTCATTGATCCTGTTACAGGCAGCGCTTGTGTGATTGATGTGGATGGTTTAGTTGTTCCGGGGAAATATCCGCCTGATGTTGTGGGTACGCCTGATTTTATTGCACCTGAAGTGGTGATGACCAATCATTTATCTAAAGAGGATCCAAAGCGGTTTTTGCCCAGTATTGCAACGGATAAACATGCTTTAGCTGTGCTGATCTATATGTATTTACTATATAGACATCCACTGCGCGGTGGCAAAATTCATGATATGGATGATCCACAAAAAGATGAAAATATGGGCATGGGGGAAAAAGCATTATTTGTTGAACACCCAACGGATCAGAGTAATCAGGTGAAGTCTAATCAACTGAAATCATCACAATTACCTTGGGCTGATCCCAGTCAAATTTCATATCAAGTCACTGGACCCTATTTAACAGAATTATTTAACAAGAGTTTTATTGAGGGTTTGCATGAGCCAAGTAAACGTCCATCTGCCAATGATTGGGAAACCGCCTTGGTTAAAACGGTCGATTTAATCCAACCCTGTCAAAATGCAGCATGTAGTCAAAAATGGTATGTATTTGATAATACAACTCAGCCGAAATGCCCATTTTGTAATACATCTTTTACAGGTAAGTTACCCATTTTGAATCTTTATTCAGCACGTCAACAAGGCAATTATAGACCTGATAATCATCGTTTAATGGTTTGGACAGGACAGTCTTTATTTGCATGGCATGCCAATAATATGATTGCACCGAATGAGCGTTTAACATCAGAACAGACGACACGTAAAGGCTATTTTGTTTTGCATAATGACCGTTGGTGGTTAGTCAATGAAGGTCTTACGGATTTGACGGATGTGACAACCAAAACAGTGATTCCGATTGGCGGTAAAATTGAACTGAAAAATGGCGTTCAAATTTTACTTTCCAAGCAAGAGGGCGGCCGTTTGGCTGTCGTCCAAATGGTTGAAGCCTAGAGTGAGAATGTATTGAGCATGAATTTATCTTGGGTCGATGCTTGAGGTTTAGATAAACCAAAAGTTTTATAGCGTAATAAAATCATTTCTGCCCAATTGCGATGTGTTGCTGGTTCTAACATGGAGCCGTGGCTTTTAAATACACTTTTAGCATCTTGCGATAAAATTTGCTGTGCTTCATGAAATTCTTCGCTATTGATTTGAAAAGCGCGATGAATATATTCAATTTGTGAGGGATGAATGGCCGTTTTGGTATAAATTCCGTTATTCATATCTTGGCATAATTCATCCATCAGCAATTGCGTACGGTCAATATGTTCACATACGGGTGAACTGAGTTGAAAGCCAGCTGGAATAAATAAGCCTGCCAATTGTGCAATTAACATGCCCACTGGAGTTTGGTAAATCGTACTGTTTTTAGGGCGACGTAAATGTAAACAGGACAACAGATCATTACCGCCAATTCTTAGACATAGGGTTTTATGAAAGTCATATTTGAGTGCTTGATTAAGCTCCATATTATGACCCATATCAAAAATTTCTTTGGTTTCAAGCGTCGGCATCAGGTTAATATTCGGTGGTAAAATGTCCATCCACTGCTTTAAGTCGTGCAGCGTAAACTTGGGTAAAATCATGCCGCTGTAGGTGTGATTTAAGTCCCAATCGACAATATGTTTCGCCATTTCAATATTTCTAGGGCGAATAAATATCGCAGGCGCCTTTAAGTTTGGCTGCTCTAAGCGTTTTTGTAATAAATGCTTTAAGTTGACCATTGCTGTTTGCACGTCTTTTTCCAACACGGCATCTTCTAAACAGACTGCAATCGATTTTAGTATTGGAAATTTAATGCCTTCAGTCACTTCCCATAATTGCTCATGGGTTGCAGGAATGTACATGGTTGCACCCAGTTCAATCGCATGTTGCAGTTGTTTCATTTATTTTTCTCGACTTTTTTTATCAGAGTCACTGCATGATATGGGCCTAACTTGGCACCTAAAATATCTACGGCAATATTCCGTTCTTTGGCAAAATGCAGCAGTAATTGTACATGCGGATTGGATGGATCACGGATTAATATTTTTTCAGGAACGCGTCTTAATACAGCACGTGTGGCTTCTGCAATGCTGGGCTTAATATGATTGATATTTTTAATCGCGTAAGTCTCAGAGATCCAGTCAATGGTGTCTAAACATATTTTTTGTTGTTTGAGTCGAATGTGATTATTCCAATTTGCTAAATCGCTATGTGGGTTCTGTTGAATAAGATTTAAAATTTTGTCTATAAAACTTACCGAAATATCATGCTGAGCTAGATGCTGATAGATTAAACAGCTGTGCCAATTCTTCGGGTCGTAGCAATTTTTCTTTGCTAGATCGAAATCAATCGTATCTTTTAAAATAGTCCGTGAGGTTAAGCCTGAGATCACGGAACCTAGCATTCCAAACGGAATCAGCCAATCTTCACAACTGGCACTTAACCACGAATAGCCACCTAAATCGGCTAAGGTCACAAGGCGAGGAACCTCCCATCCTGCATCAAATAATGCCGGATAATCTGCCAAATTTTGAGTCAATTCTCGACAA
The DNA here is from genome assembly GCA_036660195.1 of Acinetobacter sp. Taxonomy (GTDB): domain Bacteria; phylum Pseudomonadota; class Gammaproteobacteria; order Pseudomonadales; family Moraxellaceae; genus Acinetobacter. Next base: position 1,182 of record JAVXBC010000164.1, on the reverse strand, counting down.
ATTGCACCCTTACCCGTCCAGCCATCGACAAAAACAATATTTTCCGCGCCGTGTTGTTCGATAATCGCCTGCAATGCTGCAAAATCGATACCGCGATCACGGATAATACTAATACCGTAATGCTCACAATCCTGATGCTTGTGAATATAGTGTTTAAGGAGTACACCTAAAGGGACGCCAGCGCGAACCAAGCTGACTAAAATAATCGGTTGCTTGGGAAATCGAACCATCAGTGAGTTGCCAATCTTCTGCACATCACTTGCCAGACGTTCAGCACCTTGCTCAAAAGCGTATTCAAAATGTCGCATTTGCTCATCTGAAGGTGGATGTTCAACACTAATCATTTGTGAATAGTGTTTTTTCCCAGATTGAATCAGATACTCTTTTTCAGCGACTGGTGTGGGGTCTATTTCATCAATATTGAGCAAGAAGGTCACATCTTCAGGTCGATAAGAGCCATGGAAACCCAGTGTTTTAAGACTAGATGCTAACGCATGGTTTTTATACATGTCCTAAATATCCTTTTGCATGATGATCTTGTGCTAGATTTTGTACTAAAAATTTATCCAACTGACTATTTTTAGGCATACCAAACCAATCACAGCAGCCTAAAAAGCCTGCATCAGACAAACTGTCGCCCCAACCTAAAATGGCACGTTCGCGATTTGGGTCATATTTATTGATAAAAAATTCAACCGCTTTTTGTTTAGACACAAATTTGGGAAGAATGGCTAAATTATTGCCATTGATATGGACATAGCAGTGTTCAAGTACTTCAGCAGGTAAGTTTTCAATCATTTGGTGCAGAAATAAAGGCGCAGGATCATTTTGCTTGGCAACGGTATAAATTTTCCCACCATTTTCTTGCATCGTCCAAGTCCGAATTGAACCAAATGGTTTGGCACAATCGAGCAATAGCGTTGGCAATTCATCCAGTAACTCATCCAGTTCAGCCGCTGCCTTGTGCTGAATTTCAAGCCATTCCTGATCAACCTGTTGATCTGCCGCTAAAATGGTTCCACCATGTGAGCATACAGCACCATGCAGAAAAGGAAGATGTACCCGCTGTAAGCCTTGCACTGAGCGCGCAGTCACAGGAATAACATCTGCAGATGCTAATAACCAATTCACAAAAATTTGTTGTTTGGGAAGCATATAAGACAGAGGCTCGCCAAATTGATC
>JAVXBC010000163.1:2387-5781 GCA_036660195.1 Acinetobacter sp. | reverse complement strand
CAACGCAACAAGATCATTTACGTCAAGAGCATTATATTGGCGAGCCAGAAATGCTCATCAACTTCTTCAAATTTATTGCTGAAGAAACGCGTGAATTGTTAGCGGCACTAGGTGTTGCATCACTGAAAGATTTGATTGGTCGTGTTGATTTGCTTGAAGTGTTATCAGGCGAAACTGAAAAACATGCACATCTTGATTTAAGTGCGTTATTGACTTCACATCCATCGGCGGAAGGTAAGGCGCAGTATTGTCAAGTTCAAGGCAATGCACCTTTTGACAAAGGTGTCTTGGCGGAAAGAATGGTGGCAGAAATGTTGCCAGCAATTGAAGCGAGCACAGGTGGTTCGTTCAACTTCACGGTGGGTAACTGTGACCGTTCAATCGGCGCACGTATCTCAGGTGAAATTGCACGTCGTTATGGTAACTTGGGTATGGAAAACAGCCCAGTGGTCATGAACCTTGTCGGTACCGCAGGTCAGTCACTTGGTGTTTGGAATGCAGGTGGTTTGCATATCAAACTTGAAGGCGATGCCAACGACTATGTCGGTAAAGGCATGGCAGGCGGTCGTGTTTCGATCTTCCCACCAAAAGGTTCTCCTTTCCAAACGCAAAATACCGCGATTATTGGTAACACTTGTTTATATGGTGCAACGGGCGGTAAAGTCTTTGCGGCAGGTACAGCAGGCGAGCGTTTCGCAGTACGTAACTCAGGTGCTTTTGCGGTGATTGAAGGCGCAGGCGACCACTGTTGTGAATATATGACCGGTGGTGTGGTGACTGTTCTTGGTAAAGTGGGGCATAACTTCGGTGCAGGTATGACTGGTGGTTTTGCTTATGTACTTGATCTTGATAACAACTTTGTCGATTACCACAACCATGAGCTGATTGATCTAACGCGTATTTCAACTGAAGCGATGGAAGATCATCAACAAAATCTACTACGTATTTTGGATGAACACATTCAAGAGACAGGTAGTTCTTGGGGCTATAAAATCCGTAATGAGTTCGACTTCTATAGTCGTAAGTTCTGGTTGGTGAAACCAAAAGCAGCGAATTTGAAGTCGCTTTTGAAAACCACTCAAGCTGATCCACAATAATTCCACGACTGCAACGACACAGGCAGGTGTAGAGATGAATGAAATCGCTGCGCCTACCCACGGAGAGACACATGGCAGAACGCCTCAATAATGACTTTCAATTTCTGGATGTAGCACGTCAAGATCCAGAGAAAAAAGATATTACTGTCCGCAAAGCAGAGTTTGTGGAAATTTATAAACCTTTTACCGCGGAAGTGGCTGCAAATCAGACCCACCGTTGTTTAGGCTGTGGTAACCCATATTGCGAATGGAAATGTCCTGTACATAACTACATTCCAAACTGGTTAAAACTGATTGCAGAAGGACAAATCTTTCAAGCAGCTGAGCTTTGCCATCAGACTAATACTTTGCCAGAAGTCTGTGGTCGCGTATGTCCACAAGACCGTTTGTGTGAAGGTGCATGTACCCTGAATGATGGTTTTGGCGCAGTCACCATTGGTAATGCTGAAAAATACATTAACGATACCGCGTTCGCTTTGGGTTGGCGTCCAGATATGTCTGGCGTGAAATGGACAGACAAAAAAGTTGCGATTATCGGCGCAGGCCCAGCAGGTTTGGGTTGTGCAGATATTTTAGCGCGTGGCGGTGTAAAACCAGTTGTGTTTGACAAACGTCCTGAAATTGGTGGTCTTCTTACATTCGGTATTCCAGAATTTAAAATGGAAAAAGATGTGATGAAGCGTCGCCGTGAAATTTTCACGGACATGGGCATCGAATTCCGTTTGAATACTGAAATTGGTGTCGATGTAACCATCGAGCAATTGCTATCTGAATACGATGGAGTATTCATGGGCATGGGAACTTACACCTATATGAAAGGTGGATTCGCAGGTGAAGATCTAAATGGCGTCTACGATGCACTTGATTTCTTAATTGCCAACGTCAACCGTTGCCAAGGCTGGGAAAAAGATTCAAGCGAATACATTAATTTAGATGGCAAAAAAGTGATTGTTCTTGGTGGTGGCGATACAGCGATGGACTGTAACCGTACTGCATTACGTCAAGGTGCGCATGATGTGACCTGTGCGTACCGTCGTGATGAAGGCAACATGCCTGGTTCTGCTCGCGAAGTTAAAAATGCCTATGAAGAGGGTGTAAAATTCCTATTCAATCGTCAGCCAATTGAAATTGTGGGTGAAAATGGCAAAGTGACTGGCGTTAAGGTTGTGACCACACAAATGGGTGCACCAGATAGCCGTGGTCGTCGTAGTCCAGAGCCAATTCCGGGTTCAGAAGAAGTTTTACCTGCCGATGCAGTTTTGCTTGCCTTTGGTTTCCGCCCAAGCCCAGCAGATTGGTTTGGTACGGCAAATATTGGTTTAGATGGTTCGGGACGTGTGGTTGCAGCTGAAAAGCAAACCTATAAATTCCAAACATCTAACTCAAAAATCTTTGCGGGTGGCGATATGGTACGTGGTTCAGACCTCGTCGTGACTGCAATTTGGGAAGGTCGCGAAGCTGCGGAAGGGATTTTAGATTACCTTGGTGTGTAATTATCGTTAGTGCGATAAAAATAAAACAAAGCTTGCTAGATGCAGGCTTTGTTTTTTGTATACTGTAAAAAAAATCTAACACAACAACATAAAAATCTGATTACAATCAAGCCATGCAAAAAATATAAAGAAAAACCAAAGGATAAATTTTAATGAAAATCATCAAAAACACCGCACTCGCAACCGTTTTAGCAAGTAGTTTACTTTTTACTGGCTGTGGCTATAACACCTTGCAAGTCAAAGATGAAGCTGTAAATGGCTCATGGTCAGAAGTTCAAAACCAATATCAACGCCGTGCCGATCTTGTGCCGAATTTGGTCAACGTCGTGAAAGGCTATGCGAAACATGAAGAGCAAGTGCTGACCGAAGTCACGCAAGCCCGTGCCAATGTTGCAGGTCTAAAAGTAGATAAAGAAGTGTTAGAAGACCCAGCACTGTTTGAAAAATATCAACAAGCGCAAGCACAAATGACCAGTGCGTTATCTCGTTTAATTGCCGTATCAGAAAATTATCCAGATTTAAAAGCCAACGAGCAGTTCCGAGACTTGCAAGCACAGCTTGAAGGTACTGAAAACCGTATTGCTGTGGCGCGTAACCGTTATATTACAACGGTACAAGACTACAATTCTTATGTGCGTCAATTTCCGCAAGTCATGACAGCCAAAGTCATTGGCATGAAAACCAAAGAAAACTTTAAAGCAGAACAATCTGCACAAAAAGCACCGACTGTTTCATTTAACTAAACTTAATTTAGTTAAAGGAGGTCGTATGATGAAAAAGTACGTGCAAAAATTGCATCAGCGA
>JAVXBC010000163.1:0-2287 GCA_036660195.1 Acinetobacter sp. | reverse complement strand
GGTTCTGCAAAACGTGACAATGGCTTATTGATTGCGATTGCGGTGAATGATCGTAAAATCCAAATTTTAACGGGCTATGGTTTGGAGGGTGTTTTACCCGATTTGGTGCTGAGTCGAATTATCCGTAACCAAATCACGCCCTTGTTTAAACAAGGACAATATGCACAAGGTATTGCCGCGGGTTTAGATGAAATTACCCGCACAGTGAATTTAGACCCAGAAATTGCTGCACAAGCCGCACAAGATTTACAAGCACAACATGATCAAGCCATCCAAGCACAACAAGGCAAAGATAATGCTTTGAGTATGGCATTCTTCATTTTAATTGCAGGAATTATTGGATCATTTATTGTTGGCAAACGGCTTAGTGCGTCTACGGCTGCGGTCGCTGCGGCGGTGGCAGGTTGGGTGAGTGGTGCGGGTATCGTCATGAGTCTTGTGCTAGGCGTAGGTATTTTCTTTCTACTGATTACTTCATTGGCACAGCTCATTTTTCAAGGGCTGCTTTCTGGTGGCGGCGGTCGAAGTGGTGGTGGATTCGGCGGTAGTGGAGGTGGATATAGTGGCGGTGGCGGTAGTTTTGGCGGTGGAGGTGCTTCAGGCTCATGGTAACGCAAACAGATACAACGCAAATTATTACCCAACCGAAGTTGGATGATGCCGTGCAACCGAGTTTCAAACGCTGGCTAAAACACTGTTTTTATATTTCAGCGACACATCGTTACTTTAATCAACAAGAGCGCTTAGAAATTGCGAATGTTGTACGTCAAGCCGAAAAAGGGCATGTCGGTGAAATTCAGGTTGTGATCGAAGGGCATATTCCTTGTCATCAAGCGTATCGGCAAAATACACGGTTACGCGCACAGCAATTATTTGCTGAATTGGGCGTTTGGGATACTGAACTGAATAGTGGTGTGCTGCTTTACTTAAATTTATGCGAACGTAAAGTCGAAATCGTGATTGATCGTGGTTTAAAAAATGCGACGACCGTGCAAACGTGGGATGAAATATGTCAGGATATGATTAATTTACTAGCACAAAAGCACTATGTTCCTGCGGTCATGCGAGGTGTAGTTGAAATTGGGCAAGTGCTAGATCAGTACTATGTTCGAGTCGAAAGAGATGATCAAAACGAATTGCCAAACGAGCCAATTATTCTGAATTGACCAAAGTGCAGCACTGCTATATACTTTTTGTATATAGCAAGAGGTGTCTTTTCAATGATTACATCAGTTTTTATGAATAATCGTACTCAGGCAGTACGTTTACCTAGTATTTATAGGTTTTCTGAATCTACCCAAAAAGTTTTTGTACGCATGATTGGTGTGGAGCGAGTGATCAGTCCTGTTGAGCAGGCATGGGATAGTTTTTTTGATGATGTTGAATTACAGGTGTCGGCAGATTTTGAACGTGGTGAGCAGATTCCAACAGAACGAGATATATTTTAAATGTTGAGGTATATGTTAGACACCAATATCATTATTTATACCATCAAACAAAGACCACTTGAAGTTAAGACAAAATTTAATGCGGTGGCTACGCAGCTTTGTGTTAGTAGTATTAGTGTGGCAGAACTTATTTTTGGTGCAGAGAATAGTCAATTTCCTGAGAGAAATTTAAAGGTTATAGAAAACTTTTTATCACGGGTACAAATTTTAGATTATGGTGTAGATGCTGCATTGCAATATGGCAATATTAAGGCGTATTTAAAGAAGCTTGGACAGCCAATTGGAGAAAATGATTTACACATTGCTGCACATGCGAGAAGTAAAGGTTTTATTTTAGTCACCAACAACACCAAAGAGTTTGAGCGTGTCCCTGCGTTGCAAATAGAAAATTGGGTGTAAATGCTGTGGCTGCAAACGATGGTGTGATGTGAATGAATTGCCAAATGAGCTAATTATTTTAAATTAAATAAAAACAATGGGATATAGGTTGGTATTTTGGGATTTTGCTATTAAGTGCTCATCACTATTCGGAAAATATAAGAAAACATGATGAATAGTTCCGACGAACGGTAAATTAAAAATCAAACTTTTTTATGTGATTAAATTCGCGGAATAATTCGATGATGGGTGCGATAGAGCAAAAAATAACGTAGGGAGTTTGCATAAAGACAGTAAATTGACGTTAATTGTCATATTTTGTCATTATTTGCTGCTTATAATATAGACATAAACAGTAAAATAACCATTTAAGTCTCTGTTTATTTGCGTTAAAATTGGCTAAGCTAAGGATTGGCATAATATATGCTAAATACAAAGTAGCTGAAAAAGGCTTATAAAAA
>JAVXBC010000162.1:0-5818 GCA_036660195.1 Acinetobacter sp. | reverse complement strand
CTTAGTTATCAGATGGTGGCGTGATGGATATTAAATCGTTAACAGTGATAGCAACAGCAGTTATTGAGTCCTTTGTTCAGCTTACTGAAAGCCAAGGTATTGAATTAAACAATGTGACGTTTCAATTGAAATCAAAAGATGATAGCGACATAAGCTCTGAAGTTAATTTTTTAACTCTTGTTGATGAGACCTTAATAGAGCTAAAGAAATTTCGCGAATTAAAAGAAGAAGGTGGCGTAAATGACTAAAGATATTGAAAGAGAAGCGTTTGATGCGCAATTTGCAACTCCTGAAAATGGTCACTTTTTGGATGCTGTTGGTGAGTCCGACCCGATTCAAGAAAGTATAACCTTTAAAGCAAATTGGATGGGGTGGTTAAAATGCGCCGAATCCAAACAATCCGAAATCGACGACTTAAAAGCACAGTTAAAAGCTGCGCATGATAGCCGCATTGAATTTGTTGAATATTGCAGAAAAGTTGAGAGCGGTGATTTTGTTTTGGTGCCAGTTGAGCCGACACCAAAAATGATTGATTCAACTTGGGATGATCAAGATGAAATCGACACTATGAGTCACAACACACGAAATGAATTTATCTATAAAAAGATGATTGAAGTTGCAATGGCTGAATCAGCAAGGGGCGGAAATGACATTAACTGAACTTATTGAAAAAATTGGAAACGAAAATATTCGTGCTCAGTTCATTGATGAAAGTCTTGTTGGTTTCAAAGAATGCAAACATGATTTAGAAATTACCTTTGCAACTGAAAAGCAAAACAAACCAATGAGCGAAAAATCAAGAGTTGGCATTGTGATGTGGGTTGATAGAGAAAAGTACGAAAAAGCAAAAGCAAAAGCAGATGCGGAGGGAAAGTGAAATGACAGCAATAGCAAATATGGGTGGTAATTTCGTTGTAGCTTTACCGCCATCCGATATATGGTTGAATGATATGCAAGCCGCTGAATTTTTAGGTTACGGAGAAGTTCACTTTAAATCCTCAGTATCCTGTTTACCATCATTCCCAAAGCCGCGCTATGTGATTCGGTGCGGTCAGGGCAGACGTTGGAATTTGGCAGAAGTATCTAATTGGCTTAATAACCAATCCGACGATGAATCAACAAAAGGACGACCACGCAAACAACGAGGCTAATCAAGCCTCGTTGCAATTTCACTTGCCGTAGCATTGTAGTAAATCATCAGACTTTTTAAATCCTTGTGCCCGATCATTCTTGCCAAATCGAGTACATCTAACTTTCTTGCGAGTCGCGTACATGCTTCATGTCGTGAATCATGAAAATGCAAATCTACAATTTCACATCTATTTCTCAGTTTGCGCCAAAGTGTATCGAAGCTTTGATGATTACAAGTGAATACGTGTTTTTTGTCCAGTGGTTTTAAATAACCCAATAATTCCACAGCGCGTTTAGAAAGCGGCACATTCCGCTTAGTGCCATTTTTTGTCTCTTTTAGAACAACATAACGCTCATTCAAAAATACCCTATCCCAAGATAATTGAACAATTTCCCCTGCCCTCATGGCTGTTTCGAGCGCAAATAAAAATGCGATAATCACTTGCTGGGTAGAGTTGGTAGGTTCATGTTCACCCCAATTTGACGCAAGAATTAATCTATCAATCTCGTCTTGCGTAATACGCCTATCCCTATGTTGCGCTGGCGGTGGTAATTTTAGGTCAGACAGAGGTGAGTCTTTAATCCATTTCCACTCTCTACGAGCTATAGTAAAAAGCGAAGCGAGTATATTTGCTTCACGCCTTACTGTTGCACCCTGCACTACCAATAAACGAGAATCACGCCATTTCACAAGATCATCCGTTGTTACTTGTGATAATTGTTTTTTGCAGAGTTTCGCGTTTTCGCGTCTAAAAAAGTTGAGACGATCAACTTCTTTCTTATGACTTTTCTTTTTAGGGCTGACTTCAAGAATGTATCGGTCGATTGCTTCTGTAAACAAATGATTGGGTAACTTTCCGTGAGCCTGCTCTCTAAGTTCCGTCTCTCGTTTTGATGCCCAAGCTTTACATTGAGCTTTAGTGTCAAACGTGGCACTCTCTCGAATACCATTTACACTGATTTCAACTCTCCACGTATTCTTGCGTTGTCTAAATGAAGCCACTGGCGTAATCTTGGCGTAATTGAATTAAGCGAAATAATAGGGAATAATAAGAAATAATAGAAGTACATAGTAATTGGTTTATTGTTAATCCCATGTTTATATTCAGAATAATGACAAATAATAGAATTTAATAGGAAAACAAACAAATTAGTAAAGTGCCCGCCGAGCGCACCATCACACCTTATAAAATCAACAACATAAATACATATTGGCGTAAATTTAGCGTAGCGCATCAAAAAAGGCGCATGATTTGCGCCTTTCCCTTGAATGCAAAACTAAGTAGCGTAATTCGCCAAAACCTCAGCTACAGCTTTTCCGACAAGCCATTTTTTCTCTTTCCAAATCTTTAATTCTTCATCATTGAATATAAAGAACAGTTCAAGAATAATGCCGCCATTGCTGACATAGGCTAAGCGCGAATGCTGACCAGAATTTTCAGGCTTCCAGCCTTTATCGCCACGCAATACACTACCCATGACCGATGAAACTGCACTGCATAACCGTTGACTGATTACTTTGTCTTTGGTTTGCGCAAGTGCTTCAACACCCCGAGCTGCTTTACTTGATGCTGCATTGCAATGAAACTCAACTGCGACGACTGACCCTTTAATGAGTTTGACCGCTTGAGTGAGCGTAGCATTTCCTTTACCCTCTCCGTCAGTGCGGATATTGATGCCTTTGGCTCGCAAATAGTACGCAACAATATTACGCATATCTTGCGCGATGTCACTTTCACGATCACTGCCATTAACTGCCCCTGAATCTGTATTACTATGCCCTGCTGTGATAGTTATAACTTTGCTCATTGTTCACCACCTTTACCGCTAATAATTGCAACAAATGCAGATTTAATTTCTGCAATTACTTCAGACATTGATTTGCCTTTTAACAATGCAATTGATTGATATGCAATCCCGATAAACAACAATCCAAATACGGCAAACATCAACATAATGAAACCTTGGAACATTGTTGTTGATTTCAGAAAACCGTAATGCTCTATAAATGCTGAACCACCATACAAGCTAACTGTGACACTACAAACGAATTTAGTAATGACCCCCAATGAAACTTGAATCTTGCCATTTGCGTCAATATCCCCACTCAGAACAAGAGCAAGAATCGCCCCTACAACGGCTGGGAAGATTTTAATCACCCAAGGGATTGCGTTTTCTTGCATGATTTCACCTAATTTTTAATAATAAAAAAGCCTTAGCTGATTTAAAGCTAAGGCTTGTGTTGGTTTGTTGGGTGATTATTTAAATATATCTTCAAATACTGGATTCAATAGCTTTGAACCTGTAAGAATACTTCTAAGACTCTAACTTTAAGATGGGATTGGCAGCTCGATATAGTTTAAAACTACTTTAACTTTACCACCTGTAAAAGTTGCAGAAGTTCCACCACCTGAGTCACGAGCTACTACCACAATACTCCCCGTACCAACTTGGTTATGCGGCAAAGAGCCTGTTTGCGAGTTCGCATTACTTAAACCACTCCCTGCCGTAACAGCCGCCGATGAGTAGTATTTGTTAGGTGTTCCAGTTACACCAATAAGTAATCCTGTGCTTCCTGTAATGTTTTCTGTTATAACAAATGATACACCGAGTATAAGAGCATTGTTCGGCAGAGCATTGACCCACGAAACACTCGCACCACTAAGCGTTAAAGTGTTACTCGTAGTTGTAATCTGAGTTCCTTGTGGGTAAACCCCAGCGATCGGGGTGTTAACGAATCGTTTATTTACTGTTGGTAATTGTGCGGCATCAGAGATAAACGAGTTGATAAACTCCATTTTTGAGTTTAGTGATGCACTATTATTTCCATCAACCCCAACAATTGAGGAGTCCTTAAACTTAATAAGCGAATTTGGATTTGACCTAATAACATTCACACCGCTATTTTTTGCATTCAAACGAACATTTGCGATATCCTGTAAACCGTCTAAAAACCACCAAGAACCTCTAGGTTTATTTCCAGACCCCGCAAAATAATCAACATCAATATTTAAATTGGAAATTTTTGGGAAGTGTCGCTCACCAGCGATTGAGGTATCATCCACACAGGATAAATATAAATCTGAAAATCCATGTTCTTCAACGGTTTGCTGTTTTCGGTCTATGATACCTTTAATTGAAATATTATTTAACTCAATTGTATTATTCCAATTTGTCGGATAACTTGGTTGTACACTACGAACACTTGATGCAATAGTAAATAAGCCCAACTTCTGAGCTTGGGTGTCTGTTCCTTTTATGTATCCATCAAAGTAAATACCATCATATTTAATACCATTATCTACTCTGCTCAAACTGATACCACATAGATAGCCGTTTGTTACATAACTTGTCGATCCTAAATCTATCGCTTCAGTTTTACAATCTGTACAACCTTTACTGACACTTGTGCTAACAAGAGCATCAGTATAAAAGTGTGGAATTGGTGCAATATAATAATTCTTTACTTGTGTTCTAAATCTTGCATGATTGCATCCTGCAATGTAATGAACACGATGAAAGCCTTCACCAGTGATTTCCATCTCTATATCATCAGCTAAATATGTGGCAATAGGATACCCAACATTCTTACATCTTAACTTGCCACGTATCCCTTTATGTCCGCCTAAACTAGGTGTTGAGTAACTTCCTGCCAATATACCGTAGCGTATATTTTCAATATATAAATCTAAAGAGATATTCTTATTTTGACCTTTTGAATACACATAGGTTGCACCTCGATAACCAATTTCTGTAGCTAGTGAAACAGGTTTCCCGATGTAGTTGATATTAGATTTAAATGAGTTGACATTATCATTAAGAGTGAATAAGGCGACAACTGAGCCGTTCATTAAATGAGTTGTATCATCAATAAATGCAGCACCATTTCCATATAGTTCAATATCGCCATTTGTAAAAGATGCTAATGTATCTGAACCGTTAGTTGCTAAAGTGATGTGCATTTGTAAATCTAAGAAGTTTAACTTTTTAACACCTGTTGCAAATGCTCTTTTAATGATTGCTGTTAAATCCATTGTTGGATTAATATCAAACTGATTTTTTTCAGATTGAGTGAAAAAATCAAGAATTGTAGGATACTTGGATATCTTAGATTTTAATTCATCATTAATTTGTTTTTGGTTTTTATCACCATCAATAACAAAAGAAGCGTCCCATCCTTTACTAACTAACACTTGATTTAATCGATCAAGAAAATCATTGTAGTATTCATCTAGTTGATCTAAAGCAACGCCTTGCTGTCTTATCTGCTCCATAAGATAGTCTTGTAGCTCTGTATTTTTTGCGTCCGAATAGATCTTTAACTCATCAATACGCTTTCCTAAAATCCAGTCTAAAACCCCAAGTTCTTGTAATTTCCACCAAACCAAATCAAAATCTTTGTTTACAGGGGATGGTCTAAATGAGTTGTTGTATGACTGATAATCTGTACTTCGTGAAAATGGTGTATTGCGCTGAATAGTAATTTTTTGATTATTAATAGGAGCTGTATTAAATACAATAGATCCTGCTAGCAACACCCAACTTTCAGCACTTGGCTCTACATCATCAACACTTACAATCAAATATTCTTTCTTGTCACAATCAAAACCTAAAGGGAAAGTGTCTGTTACCCCATTTCCAACATACTCTATATACGGCGTTTGCTCTGATACTGCCATAATTTCAC
>JAVXBC010000161.1:2187-5842 GCA_036660195.1 Acinetobacter sp. | reverse complement strand
ACACAAGCGGTCATCAGCACAGGTCTAAGACGCAAAATTGCACCCTGCCACGTTGCATAATAAAGGTCATATTGTTGTCGCAACTCTTTGATAAAGGTGAGCATGACTAAGCCATTCAGTACAGCCACCCCCGATAGTGCAATGAAGCCAACCCCTGCTGACATGGATAATGGAATGTCACGCAACCACAACGCGATTAAGCCTCCACATAAGGCAAACGGTACACCACTAAAGACCAGTAAGCTTTCTTTGATATTATGGAATACAGCCATCAATAAAATAAAGATCGTCAACAATGCGAGCGGAACCACCAATTGCATACGCGCTTTTGCAGACATCAGATTTTGAAATTGACCGCCATAATCTATCCAATAACCGCTTGGTAATTCCTGTTTGGATAACGTGCTCTGAAGCTCTGTTACGAATGAGCCTAAATCACGTCCTTCTACATTTGCAGTAATAACCACTCGACGTTTACCATTTTCACGGCTGACCTGATTAATACCCAGGATATTTTCAACGCGTGCCACATCTTGCAGTTGGACTAAACCACCATTCGGCAATTGAATAGGAAGTACCGCTAACTGTTCAGGACTACGCTGGGATTCATCTAGACGGATGACAAAATCAAAACGCTTGTCTCCCTGTAAAATTGTTCCAACATTCTGGCCACCGACACTTGTAGCTACCAGATCCTGAATTGCTCTTACCGACAAGCCGTATTGTGCTGCTCTGGACTTATCAACTTCTACATTCAACAAGGGTAAGCCGCTGGTTTGCTCTACATTAACGGCTGTCGCGCCTGAAATTGATTTAATTTTCTGAGAAATCTTATTCGCTTCACGATTCAGAATTTCCATATCATCGCCAAATAATTTGACACCCACATCACTTCGCACCCCTGAAATTAACTCGTTAAAGCGCAGTTCAATGGGTTGCGAGAACTCACTGTTATTTCCCGGCAATGTCGCTAAGAAAGTAATCATTCTTTGGCGAAGCTCATCAATCGTTTGTTTTGGATCAGGCCATTCATCATGAGGTTTTAACAGTACCACGCCATCTGAAATGTTGGGTGGCATAACATCTGTGGCCACTTCTGCTGTACCGGTACGAGCAAAGATCGCTTTAATTTCAGGAAATTCTTTCAACAGTAACTTTTCAGTATTTTCCTGCATTCTCAGTGACTGTTCTAACCCTGTACTTGGGGAACGCATTTGCTGAACAGCAAAATCACCTTCACCCAGTTGAGGTGCAAACTCGCTACCTGTTTGAGTGGCTAGCACACCCGTAAGCACTAAAATACAGGCAGCCACAATAGTCACAAATAAACGAAGCTCATAGGCTTTATCTAAAAGCAGTTCATATTTGGTTTTAAGCCAATGCATCCAGCGACTTTCGGTTTCCTTGACTTCTCCAGTGACAAATAGGGCAACTGCGGCTGGCACAAAAGTGACAGATAAAATCATGGCCCCAATTAAAGCCAGTACAACAGTCATTGCCATAGGATGGAAAAGTTTGGCTTCTACACCCGTCAGGGTAAAGATAGGTAGATAAACCACCAAAATAATTAACTGTCCAAAAATCAGAGGACGACGCGCCTGTTTTGCAGCCAAGAAGACTTCTTTAAATCTTTCAGAACGGCTAAGTAAACCACCTTTCAGCTTCTGAGCTTCTGCTAGCCGACGGATACAGTTTTCTACAATAACCACTGCACCATCAATAATAATACCGAAGTCCAGTGCCCCTAAACTCATCAGATTTGCACTAATCTTCTGCTCTGCCATTCCCGTCAAGGTAAACAGCATTGACAGTGGAATAACGCAAGCCGTGATCAGCGCAGCACGGAAATTACCTAGAAAGAGAAATAAAATAACAATGACGAGGATTGCACCCTCAATCAAATTTTTCTGAACGGTTTTGATCGCCCGATCAACCAAATGCGTACGGTCATACACAGTCTCAATCACCACACCTTTAGGTAGCGATTGCTGGATCGATTGCACCTTTTCATCAATGGCTTGAGCAACGGTACGGCTATTTTCTCCCATCATCATCATGGCAATACCCAATACAGTTTCTTCACCATTATAGGTTGCAGCCCCTGTTCTCAAGTCATGACCAATTGAGACATTGGCGACATCTGCCACCCGAATCGGATAGCCGTTTTTATTGGCAATACTGATGTTCTGGATATCTTCAATCGTGTTTAAAGTGCCAGGAACACGAACCGTTAGCTGTTGTCCATTTTTCTCAATATAGCCAGCACCACGGTTTTCATTATTTTCTGTTAAGGCGGTTTGTAAATCAGTCAAAGGAATTTGCAATTGTTGCAATCGGTTCAGATCAGGGGCAACCACATAGGTTTTATTAAAGCCACCGATACTGTTGATCTCCGCAACGCCTTTTACACGCTGTAATTGCGGCCTTACAATCCAATCCTGAATTTCACGTAAATCCATCGCAGAATAAGCGGTTCCATCCGGTTTTTTAGCATTTGGTTCGGCTTTAATCACCCATTGATAGATTTCACCTAAACCTGTCGAAATAGGCGACATGTTAGGTTGCACATCTTCAGGCATTTCTCCCATTGCTTCTTGCAAGCGCTGGTTGATAAGCTGTCTGGCCCAGTAAATATCCGTGCCATCTTCAAAAATGATGGTCACTTGCGATAAGCCGTAGCGTGAAATCGAACGGGTTTGTTCCATTTTCGGCATGCCTGACATGGCATTCTCGATTGGATATGTAATCCGCTGTTCCATTTCTAAAGCCGTAAAACCATTGGCTGAAGTGTTAATCTGCACCTGAGTATTGGTAATATCTGGTACAGCATCAATCGGTAACTTTTGATAACTATAAATACCAATAGCAATCCAAGCCGCAATAAACAGCATGACCCAGATTGCGTTATGGATAGAAAACTGGATCAGTCGATCAAACAGTCCTTCAGGTTTTACCGATTCGTGGTCTGGAATGTGAGGGCTTTTAGTGCTCATGTGAAGCCTCTCCTTTTTCCAGCTCGGATTTCAGTAAAAAACTGCCTTGAGCGGCATATTTTTGTCCCTGACTAAGCCCACTCACCACTTCAATCCATTGGCTCTCCCCAGATGATTGCCCTAATTTCACAGGTTGCGGACTGAATTCAACTTTTTGTCCATGCTGAGTGGCGACAAAAACCACATCTTTTCCATCGACATTCTGAACTGCGGACTTAAGTACCCGTAATGCGGTACTTTCACTCCGTTGTTGCAACTGTACGTTCACCATCAAGTTTGGACGTAATTCGGTTGCATTCGATTCAACTTTTGCTCGCACCTGAAGACGACCTGTTTGAATATCCGCTTCAGTATTTAAAGTCTGAATAACAGCTTGATAAACCTTTTCTGTTTGCAAGGATTTAAATTCGATCTTTTGATTCGGGGCTAAGCCCACAATTTCAGAATTTGGAACAATAAACTCAAGCCAGAGCTGATCTAACCGGTCTATGGTAAAGAGTTGACTTGCTAACTGAACATTTTCCCCGAGAACCAAATCCTTTTTACTGATCACGCCAGAAATGGGAGCTTTCAAAATATAGCGTCCGTTACTGGCATTCACTGCACCAAATGCACTTAAACGTGATTGGGCCGCTTGAACCTGAATTTGTGCCCGTTTATAG
>JAVXBC010000161.1:0-2087 GCA_036660195.1 Acinetobacter sp. | reverse complement strand
AATCAGTAGAGGTTGAGAGATTTTTCCGCTCTGTTTTTTTAAGCTGTTTTTAAGATCGAACATGTTAATTTCCCCCACCAATGACAGGCATGGCCTGTATGTCTTGCCATAAGTTTTGATTGATTTGTGCAATAGCATCTTTCGACATGACTTCACTTGGGCTAATGCCTAAGCTCAAACTTTCTGCTTCAATGGCCTTTTGCCAGCCATCCCGTAACAACTGGACTTTACGCAGACGGATGTCTTGTAATTGAAGCGTGGCTTGCTGAACATCGGTTAAAGCAAACTTGCCTGCCAAGAAACCTTGTAGCGTCTTACTTTGAACTTGAGTCGCCAAAGGAATTTGAGTCTCGTCAACGACTTTGAATTGCAGCTCTAAACCCTGCAACTCGGTTAAAATTGTGCCTATTTGCAGCGCATTTTGCTTCAGATAAAACTCTTTCTGACGCTCTAATAAGTTCATTTTTTCTTGCGCGATTTTTATGCCATTTTGCTGACGATCGAAAATATTAAGCGGTACACTGACTCCGACTACTAATTGATTTTGTGTGGAGTTTTCCAAGGATTGGGTGCGGTTGACACCTAGGTTTAAAGTGGGGTTAGGACGTGCCTTTGCCCTTAGTTGATCAACCGTTGCTTGAGACTCTAATACCAGTAAAGCTCGATATTTCTCAACGTAGTTTTCCGCTAAATATTCTTGAACCTGTCCATGAGTCGATTTTGGCCAGAGCTTTTGTGAAGAGAGGTTTACCTGCAATGACTTATCAGACGTACCCCATAAATTTGATAATTGTTGGGTGGCCACTTGTACCTGTAAGTCTGCCTGTCTAAAAAGACGGATATTTTCAGCATGGCTTAAACGTGCGCGATTTACATCTACTTGGGCAATACCGCCTGCATTAAAGCGCTTTTCGATTGCTTGAAGGTTTTCTTCACTTACCCGAAGTTGTTCATTGACAATGTTTTTTTCAAGTTCGGCAATGGCCAGTTGCGACCATACATATTTCACTGCAAGCTCAATTTGTGCTTGATAAATCTTCTGTTTCAGCGCTGTTTTATCTGTAGAGAGACTGGCTAATTTTTGGTTTGCTCTTCGCTCACCAAAAATATCCAAGGGTTGTGATATGCCAATGGTAAGCTCTTTTTCATTATTTGAACCAAATCCCGTTTGTTCAACTGACAGTTCAGGATTTTTAAACAGCTTACTTTGCTGAAGATTCGTGGCATTAATACTATTTTGCGTTTCCCAGAAATTTTGGGACGCTTGATATTGGTTAACCTGCTCAATAGCTTGCTGCAGCGTTAAATCTTGAGTACTGGCGACTACGGAAGTACTGAAGCTGATCATTGCAGATAGCAAGATACCGCTACCTAAGGCTGACCAGGATAAATTCAGGATGGAGGTATCCTGATGTAATTTGTTTTTTGACATGAAAATGCCCCACGCATAATGAAATTAGGAGTGGTGGGCTTTTATAAGACTACCCCACCAATAGTAGGGGCAAATCGGGAGGCGGGGTTAATTGATTCAGATAAGGGGATTTATAAAAAGTTATTCCCAAATAAGTTGGGGTAATGCCGGTCTCAAAATCAGCTTTAAGCTTCAGATCATCGGGTGGGTCAATCTGAATCACGATTGTATTTGAGAAATGACTGCACTTTTCGTTAAAACAAACCTTCTGACAATAGTCATAGATTTCTTTATAGTTTTCTAGGGAATAAAGTGCTTGACGAGGACTATCACTCTTTTCGTCTAAATCGATTGGATTAGAGAGTATTGAATTGGGTATGTTTGGCATTTCATGCAGACACGCAGCCTCTGCCACACTCCAAATATTCTGGAATGTGAATAAGAGTACCAATATCTGGATTAGAAATGTTTTTCTCTTCATACACAAATCTGTATTTAAAACACCAATAAGAAGCTGTCCAGATCTATCAAAGATCTGATCACAGAATTTGAGTAACCTTAAACTTTTTGCAGCCTTAAGTAAAGATATACAGAATTTTTGAAAAAAGCATAGGTCTAGATAATCAAGCTAGATTTTTTAGAACTCCACATTGGTCAATTGTACATAAACCATCAC
>JAVXBC010000160.1:3322-5869 GCA_036660195.1 Acinetobacter sp. | reverse complement strand
AACTTACGCGCCAATTCCCATTTAGGACGGTAATATTTGTCGAAAGTGTCTGGATATTTCTCAGATAACCAATCCATTTCTTCATCGGTTGGAATCCACGTATGGAAACCAGCAGCATGGCCAAAGTTATAGAAAATCCACCATGCTTGATGTGAAATATGCTCTTTTTCTTTCACAATCACGTCTGAATATTTCGGCATACGAATACCGTAACGGCTGAGGTCTTTAAACAACGCACCACCCGCTTCTTCGAAATAAGTTTCCCATGCTTCTTTCCAAGACATCACTTTGTTTGGCAACATGTAATCCATCATCATGCCGACAATCGACAGTAAGCGAGTACCGCGCCAGAACCATTTATCAATCCATTCCTGAACAATCGGGACGTTATCTTCATGTTGTTCCAGTAGGAATTTTACGATTTCCAAACCTAAGGTCATGTGACGTGCTTCATCCGACTGCGCACTAAAGCCAAAGGTCACTGTAGCCATATCGCCGTTATATGCTGCACCTGACATAAACGGGACAAACAATAAGTTGGTGAGTACATATTCAAAGGAGAAACTAATCGCCAGTAAGAACTCAAATGGTCCTGCTGAACGTGCATCTTCAAAGAATGATTTCGGGACAGAGAGATACCAAACGCGGTCATGCATGTGCGCCCAGTCTTGGAAGCCGTCAAAGAATTTGTTGTAATGGCTCATGGCATGAATTTGCGTCTGTACATGACGCAGTTCATCAATCGATTGCATTTGCGAAGCAATACGTGCACCGATACCGCTAAATTGGCGGCCTACATGCGCATAACCTTGATACGCCTGATATTCCAGTGGCGTGACGGCTGTTAAAAATAGTTTAATGGCATTTAAATAGCGTTCATTGCTGACATTCATCTGACCGTTATTTTGAGAAAAAGCATCAAAAATGGCATACAGTTTTTTCTCTTTTTCTGCCTGATATTTCCAGTAAGAATCCATGGTTAAACGGAACGGGTCTTCCCATTTTGACCAATCTGTAATTTTAATCCCTTCAAACTCTTCGTAAGGAAAAGCTTCTTTACGATCTGCATAGGAAAAATCCCAATCCAAATCACGGGTCAGCATACGGTAACGGTCTTTCGCATTAAGTTTTTTGGTTGCTGTTTTTGTCGCATTTTTTGCTTGGCTATTCATCTTGATCATCCTTTTCAATCTGTTGAAGCAGTCGGCTTCTTGTATTTATTTCTTCCGTGTGGATTAATTCCACTGCAAAGTGAAAGTGTCATCATCTTCATCAACGTTGCCACCTAAGGTGATCATGTTGAGTTGCAGTTCTTGAATATCCCAATCTTGTCCTAGTTTTTCAGAGACCGTTTCAGCACGAACCACTAATTTTCCGAGGTTTTCCACACGAATCATGGCAGGAAGGTATTGAATGGTAGCTTCTGGGTTGTCTTGCTCAATCGCTTCAATGATGTAGCGTGAGGTATCGTTATCTTGTAATGCCAAATAAACTTTAGAGCTCATGTCTGCGTATCCTTATGCAACTGAATCTAATTCCAAGGTTAAACCGGCTTTTTTACTGCGCTCTGCAATGACCGCTAATCCATTGGCTATAGATGGATGTCCAAGAGCGGTATTTGACCATGTACTAAAGGCTTCAGTCGCTTGAGGTAAAAGTGTGTCTATCCAACCTTGAATTAAGGTTTTATTTTCTTCAGATTCAGCAATGGCTGTTTTTAAAACAGGGTCTGACCATTTGCGTAAATCGGTTAAACAGTCCTTCATAAATTCGGTCAACATCGCCACATCACGTGCGCCGTGCTCAACTAACCATTGATCCAGTTCACCGTAAACCAGAGCTTGCATTAAGCTGTCGATGATTAGGTTTTGCAGGATATATAGCTTGAACCAATCTTGTTCCGTTAAGCTTTGTTCACACAGTTTGCGCAGTGGTTGCCAAGAGGCATCATTCATCCAGCTATCTTTGGCTTGTTGTAATGATTCACCGGTATTGCCATCAATGAGTAAGCCAATACGAGAGAGATATTGCGCCATGCCCAAACGATCCATTGCCGCAAAAATACAAGCTTGAGTAATGACCGTGCCATAACCATAAGCACTGCCTGACATCATGTGTAGGTTGGCGGTTTGTTCGACATAACGGAACGGCAATAAGCAGTGAATGATTCTTTGCTTAACTTCATCACTTAGATTTTCAATCAAATGGCGTTTTTCAAAGAATGAGTAATTGCTTTCAGCGGTCTCTTGTAAACGTGCACGATGCTGTACATAAGCACCATAATAAAATTGACGTGGATCTTTAAATACATACCAGTCTTGCATTTGTAACGCGGTATGGGTGTGATCATTTAAAGTTTTGTCTGGTTTCCACAATGGGCGATAATGGAAATTGGTTGTACCTTGTACATCAAAACTGACTTCTTGATAACGAGTCGCAGGTTTTTTACCAAAACGACGCTCGATATAGGCATAGGTTTGACGAATCGGTTCTAAGTTGGAGGTTTTAATTTCTAAAGTCATCACGATTTCCTTATGGGCTTAAGAT
>JAVXBC010000160.1:152-3222 GCA_036660195.1 Acinetobacter sp. | reverse complement strand
TAAGTTGGAGGTTTTAATTTCTAAAGTCATCACGATTTCCTTATGGGCTTAAGATTGATCTTCTTGATCTAAGTGTTCACGGGCTTGGCTTAAAATGGTGGGTTCAACGCCATAACGCCATTTATCTTCTTGTGCATCATTCCAAGCTTGCTGGGCTTCGGTCATTTCAATGACATGATTAATTTCACAGAAATGTTGAAAGGCTTGCTGAGGGAGAATAAGTTCGACAAAAAGTGTTGGGTCGTGGATTGCGAAATCAAATTCAACAAACTTGGCATGACGGTCGCCTGTTACACGAATGTATTTGGTGAGTTGGTCATGTTGTAGCGCTTGAGTCATTGGAATCATCCTTTTATCTCTACACTGAAATCATTTCAGTGATGCAACCTTGCATTTATTGATAGAGATATATCAAAACTCATGCCAACTTTTATTAATTATTATTAATCAATTATTTATAATTTTTATCTGCTTTGTTTATATCATTTGAATGATAAATATTCATGGAATGATGAACATAAAAATGTTTGATTTCATCAAATAATGAATGGTTAGGCGAGGAATTTGAAAATACTTTTTATAGGTCAATTGATATATCTATATGATTTTATAGGTTTAATTTAAAAATACCTTAGAGGTATAAAGTTATGATAATAAGGTAGTAAAGCTTTTTAGTTGGATGTGGGTAAGATAGGGGGGAGACCTTATAGCCAAGGATGGATATTCAGTCATGCCTAAAGCCAAAGATGCTAATTTTTATACTCAAATTTTGGAGAAAAACAAAGATATTCAAGATTTACTGGATAAAATTCAGTTTGATAGCCAGCATGGAAAAATTTGGTTTGAAGAAAACCGTATGTTGCTGATGCATACCAGCATCATGGGCTTTTTAAGAAAAGATTTGTATAACATGCTGGGTTGGGAACGGACTAAGCGTTTTTTTATTCGTTTGGGTTATCAGGCGGGTGTGAGGGATGCAGAAGTCACCTCTAAATTACGCCCGAATTTAAATGAAGCTGAAGCATTTATGGCTGGACCGCAAATGCACGGTATTCGTGGCATGGTCCAAGTTGAAGTTAATGAACTTCAATTAAGTCATGATGAGCATGAGTTTTATGCGGATTTTAACTGGCGAAATTCATTTGAAGCGGAAGTTCATTTAAGTGAGTTTGGTGCTTCGGAAGAATCAGCTTGTTGGATGCTATTGGGTTATGCCTGTGGTTATACCAGTCTGGTCATGGGCCAAACCATTATTTATCAAGAAACCCATTGTGTTGCCAAAGGGGATGATTGCTGTCGAATTATTGGTAAACCTTTAGAAGAATGGGAAAATGCCGATGAGCTGATCCAGTTTATGTCACCCGATCCAGTGTCTGATGAATTAATTGCCTTACAGGCAGAACTGAATGAATTAAAGAAAAATATCTATACGGATATAGAAGCAGACTACACCATGTTTAATTCTATTGGTGAATCAGTTGCATATCGTAAAGTCTGTGACCTTTTGAAAAAGGCAGCAGGCAGCAAGGTTGCTGTATTACTGCAAGGTGAAACTGGGGTTGGTAAGGAAGCGTTTGCAAGAGGGATTCATGAAGGTAGTTCCCGTAAAGGGCAGCCATTTGTTGCGGTAAATTGTGCCTGTATTCCACCAGATTTAATTGAATCGGAACTTTTTGGTGTAGAAAAAGGTGCATTTACAGGTGCAACGCAAACTCGGAGTGGAAAATTTGAACGTGCTCATCAAGGAACTATTTTTTTAGATGAAGTGATTGAGCTTTCACCACGTGCACAAGCAGCTTTATTACGGATGTTACAAGAAGGAGAGTATGAGAGAGTTGGTGATCATCAAACTCGAAAGGCTGATGTACGTCTGGTTGCAGCTACTAATGAAAATTTGGAACAAGCTGTGAAAGAGGGGCGATTCCGTGCTGACTTATATTATCGATTAAACATTTTCCCTGTAATTATTCCGCCGCTTCGTGAGCGCCGTGATGATATTCCGTTATTGATTACGCACTTCTTATCACGTTTTGAAAACATGTATGGAAAGACTTTAAAAGGTTTAAGTGACAAAGCCAAAAACTTTGTTATGACTTATGAATGGCCTGGCAATATTCGTGAACTTGAGAATTTATTAGAGCGGGCTACATTACTAACGGATCATCAGCAGGAAATTAAACTTAGTCATTTGTTTCCACAGATTAAAGAAGATATTGAAACAAAGTCTGAAAAAGTGGACTTAGATACAGTAATAAAAGAAGGCTTTTGTTTGGAGGAGCATGAAAGGCAACTGATTTTTATCGCAATGCAAAAAGTGAATCATAATGTTTCTGAAGCAGCCCGTGTATTGGGTATTAGCCGAGCAGCATTGGATTACCGTTTAAAAAAGCAGGCTATTAATAGTAGGAAAGAGTAGATTCCAATGAAGCACAGATTGACTGTTATGATTATTTTGTTAAAAGACAAATTTTCCGCGATTGCTTAATACAACTTCAAGCTTTCTAAGATGAATTCAGCAATCGATTTGATGAAGTCTTTAGGCTTACTAAGTATTTTATAGCATTCAATGAATGGATGAATGCTAACAAAGATGATAAGTTATACTGATACACTTGGTAATTTATATCAAATCAAGCTTTAATATTTGAATAAGATTTTTTAAGTACTTCAATGTACTAAATCTGATGTGGGTCAAAATTGGGTCAATGAATTTTTTTATTCAATTAAATAACTTTGAAATGAATGAGTTGGGATTTGAGTTCAATTGACGCCACCCCAAAATTTTTTATATAAATCAGCCACTTATAAGAGTGGCTTTTTTATTGCCACGTTTTTGCCATATATGATTTACTTGTTGATTCTCAGATTAGATTCATCAACAATAAAATTTTCATAAATTTCAAGTTTTTTAAGAATTTCTGGTAAAACCTGATGAATTACTCGCATGCCCATTAATAATTCATTCATATAAATATCAGGATGAATTCTTGTTTTATTAAATCCTAAGCTTTCTGCTTCTGCTTCTGCTTCTGCTTCTGCTTCTGCTTCTGCTTCTGCTTCTGCTTCTGCT